>NZ_VRZC01000071.1:6661-18169 GCF_016743215.1 Geminocystis sp. GBBB08 | reverse complement strand
TACCTAAACTTACTATTTCTATTAGCTCATATATAGATTTTATGGTTATGTTATTAATTTTTTGTTCATAGTTATTTCAGCTAATCCTTCCTTCAGGAATTTCATTTTTATAGTTAATACCAACTCCTATTATTACTTCTTTTATTATCTTACCATCGCTTTTCGTTTCACATAAAATTCCTCCTAATTTTTTTCCTTCTAAAATTAAGTCATTCAGCCATTTTATTTCTATAGGAATCTCGAATTTTCTTAATTCCATAACGATGCCATATACACTAAACAAGGTTAAATGAGAAATAAATTCCACAGGAAGATTAAGTTCTAGTACTATACTAAAGTATAAACCACCAATAGGCGATCGCCAAATATTGCCTCTTTGCCCTTTTCCAGCAGTTTGTTGTTTAGCGATAACCACAAAAGGAGGCTTAATATTTTCCTGCCTTAATTGCCATGCTTGAGAATTAGTAGAAGTTAAGGTGTCATAAATATAACCATTGATGGTATTCTGTTTTACAATTACAGAAGAAAAGTTTTTCGGTAAATGAAGAGTTATTTGTTTCATAATTACCATTAATTTTAATAAAGAATTATATTATGTTATACGAACAAGAAAATTTAATTGATGTTGAAAAAGTTAATAATACTCCTGAAAAGATAAAACTAATTTATTTAGGAATTTTAGCATTAGGTATTAAAATAGAATCTACTGTAATTCCTTTAAGCAATTCTGAGTTAGATTTATTGATTGAATATCTAGCAGAAATTTTACAAAGAAACGATGAATTAATTAGAAGAGCTTGTTCTTTATTAGAACAAATAGAAAATTCTGATTCTGGCAATAATTATTATGGTATCGTCAAAGATTATTTAGATCAATTTTTAATTTTATCTCAATCAGAAGAATTTTTAGAAATAAATCTCTCCCTTGAAAATCAATCTTCTTTCGCTTTAAAATTATTAACAGATTTATTATTTTATAGTGGCATATCAGGAAAAGGTTTTCTGAAACAAAAGTTGCAATGTTTATAAGTTATGGTATTTTTATGAAGGAATATTTAAAGAAAAATTTATTATTAAGTAATGTTACGAAAAATTAAAATAATTAGTTTAGTCAGCATTAAGTATTAGATATAGAGAATAAGTAATAAACAATCAGTAATAGATAGTGAATAATCTATATTTGTGTAGGAGGCATTTTGCTAGTTATTTCTGATTCCTAACAAGGAGTTTAAAACCTTTGCTAATTCCTCATTTCTAATTCCTCATTTCTAATTCCTCATTCCTCATTCCTCATTCCTATATGATATTTTATGAATAAAAATGATTTTGGAGTAATTTTAGTAACTATTGGTAATGAAAAAGAAGGGTTGATGATAGCAAAAACACTCATCGAGGAAAATTTGGCAGCTTGTGTCAATTTTTTACCGATTAATTCTGTTTATCGTTGGCAAGGAAAAATCTGTGAAGACTCTGAGTGGCAATTAATAATTAAAACAGATTTAGGTCTTTTTTCAATATTGGAAAATAGAATCAAAGAGTTACATTCTTATGATTTACCGGAAATTATCGCTTTACCCATTATCAAAGCCTCTCAATCTTATCTAAATTGGATAGAAGAAAACGTTATTAAATCTTAAAATTTTTAAAATATTATGGGATATATTATCAGTACTGTTAATATGAAAGGAGGTGTAGGCAAAACAACTTTAACTGTTAATTTAGCTACCTCTTTAGCCAAAAATTTTGATAAAAAAGTCTTAGTTATTGATTTAGATGCACAAATCAGTGCTACGTTAAGTTTATTACCACCTCACGAATTTGGTAAATTGCGTAAAAAGCGCAAAACCTTAAGTTATTTAATTGATGGAATTATTCAACCTAACCCTTATGCAAAGTTAGGAATTCATGATTTAATTTATCAGTCTGTTTGTGGTTTACCTAAGTTAGAATTACTACCAGGTGATATTGAGTTATATGATGAGTATCTAGTGTCAGAAATGTTGCATCAACAAGCTATTGACGAAAATAAAATTGAAAATTTTGCAGAAGTATGGAATCACTTTGAAAGATTTTTAATTCATAATATTTTAAAACCCGTCATCAACGATTATGATTTTATTATCATGGATTGTGCTCCTGGATATAATCTTTTAACTCGAAGTGCTATCGCTGCCTGTGATTTTTATTTATTACCAGCTCGCCCTGAACAATTATCATTAGTAGGGATACAATTATTAGAAAGACGCATTAAAAAGTTAAAAGACAGTCATGAAAACAATAACTCATTAAATTTGCGTTTATTAGGAATTGTCTTTATTTTGTCAGAAGCTGGAATATTCGGTCGTTATGACAAATATTATGATCAGGTTATAAGAAGAGTTAAGCAGGATTTTACCATAGATCAATTATTCGCCACGGATATTCCCATGGATGTCAATGTAGCCAAAGCCGTAGATTTATTTATGCCAGCAGTGTTAACATCTCCTAATTCTAGCGGTTCAAAAGCCTTTAGTAAACTCACAGAAGAATTTTTAGGTAAAATTAACACTTTTAATCTCAATCAAGGATAATTTCTACAATTCTGTTAATCTCTTGACACTAACCCGTTAATTTCTGTGGGGGTTTTTTTCTGAAAAATATAACGGGTGTATTTTTTTTTGACATTTTTAAGATCAAATAAGTTCTTTTGACATTAAAGCAAAAAGCTTTTATTTTGTTTAAACAATTTCTTTTTTACTATTATCAACCACAGCACCTCTATAATGGGTAACGCCACTAGACTTATAGATAGGGCTTTTATCACTATTAGCTGTGCGGTTATAATTAAAACCTCTATAAGTCATTGATTTTGTTATTGTTGGTTGATTTTCATTAACCACCTCTAAAGAGGCAATTTCTACTTTTTCAATTCTATTTTTATCTCTTTCTTCCATTAAATTTATGTCAACTTCTGTCAGCTTATTAATAGATTTTTGGGTAAACATTATTCCGCCTATTAATATAGCTAACAGAATTGGGGTAGGTGCAGAAACTAAACCTATAATAGAGGTAATTAGTAATGCAAAAGCTGATACGGCTAAAACAAGACAAACAATTAATTCCATAATATTAACCTCTTATATTTGTTTATGGATTGAAAAATTTTTACATAACATAACTAGCAGTTTTTGACAATTTATTCCCTTAGATCAAAGAATGAATAATAATTTGCCAATTTTCTTGATTTATTTTTCTAACAACCAATCATTATACTCTATTTATTTAATATAGTGAAAAATTATACTTAATTTTGGAGTCAAAAAAATAGCCAATTATTTACTTCCTAAACTTAAAACTCTTTCTAAGTAAGTAATTAACTCTGAGTTATGCCTAATTAAATATGATAGTTAGATAAAATATTTTAGTTTTACTAAGGTCTAATTATGTTTATAATTATTACTAAAACAATATCTTTATTTAAGTATAAATACTCATTTGTTTTGATAGTCTGACAGGCTTCTTTTCAAAATAAAGTAATTAGGAATGGACAATAGTAAGAATTATTGATAATTTGTTTACTAGAATTGATTTTAGGACTAATTGTGGTTCATGTCTATTTACCAATAACCTATAATCTATTCTTCAATAGACACGAGTGCAAAATAAAAATTAAAATCTATTTTACGTAGGAAATTATCAATTTTAATAACTATTGGCAGAAAAATTTAGAATGAAAAAAATTTAGCCATTGCCCATTGCCCATTGTCACAACTTGGTGCAGAAGTCTATTATCTCAAGCAATCAATTATCTATCAATAAATTATGTCTGATAAAAAAATTAAAATATTATTTATACACCCCAATTTTCCCGCACAATTTCGTCATTTAGCGATGGTTTTAGGGAAAGATCCCAATTATGAGGTAATTTACGCAACAAAGCGAGAAGAAGGGCAAATAGAGGGAGTAAAGAAGATAATTTATCAACCCTCCAGAGAAGCTAGAGTTGAGACTCATCACTATGTGCGAAGTTTAGAAAATGCTGTTTTACAAGGGCAAGGTTTATATCGTGTGGCAACTCAATTAAAAGAAATAGGTTTCTATCCTGATATTGTATATGGTCATTCAGGCTGGGGACCAACTTTATTTATTAAAGATATTTTTCCTCGTGCTAAATTTCTCTGTTATTTTGAATGGTTTTATAAAGCTCATGGTAGTGATGCAGATTTCGATCCTACTGATCCCATTTCGGCAGATGATGAAGCTAGAATTAGGGTGAAGAATGCTCCTATTTTAATCGATTTGTACAGTTGCGATCGAGGTTTATCCCCGACAAAATGGCAAAAACAGCAATTTCCTACCGAATTTCAATCAAAAATCACCGTTTTACATGATGGTGTTGACACTGAATATTTCAAACCTAATCCCGACACTAAATTAGTAATACCTGAGATTAATTTAGATTTAAGCAATGTAACTGAAATTATTACTTATGTAGGAAGAGGAATGGAACCTTATCGAGGTTTTCCCCAAGTAATCGAAACCATTGGTATTTTACAAAAACGTCGCCCTAATGCTCATTTTGTCATAGTTGGTCAAAATCGAGTTGCTTATGGTAAACAATTACCTGATGGTAAAAATTATAAAGACATAATGTTAGAAAAAGTACCCCTTGATTTAAGTAAAGTCCATTTTACTGGATTATTAGGTTATGCTGATTATCTCAAAGTTTTACAAGTATCTTCGGCTCATATTTATTTAACCCGTCCTTTTGTTTTATCATGGTCAATGTTAGAATCGATGTCCACTGGTTGTGTTGTTGTAGCTTCCAATACTCAACCCGTACTGGAGTTAATTCAAGATAATTATAATGGTTTATTAGTGCCATTTTTCTCTCCCAATGCCATTGCTGATAAGGTAGAATATGCTTTAGATAACCCTGAAATTATGGCTAAAATTAGGAAAAAAGCGAGAGAAACTATCATCAAAAATTATAATCTTCAAGACTTGTTAAACCAACATTTACAGTGGATAAAAATAGGAGAATTTAAAAAACAATCTCCTCGTAAAAATAAAAAAGGGTTTGGTAGTTAAATTCAAAAAAGAATATATAGTAGCTATGTTTTAAGTTAACCTCAGTTCGAGATAAAATTATCATTGAAGGTACGGAAAAGGGAAAAGGAAGAGGGAAAAGGGCAATGGGTAACGGGGCAATGATGCTCAATTTCCTCAATCATGACTCTGGGTTTAAACTCATTTTTACCAAAGCTTTGAGAAAAATAAAGGGCATCAATTAATTTTACTAACTCACTGATACTATTTTAATCTCTTCTTTTTCAAGAAAATCATAACCTTTTGCCTCTAATTCTAAGGCTAAATTTTTATCCCCACTCATGACAATTTTACCCTCATACATGACATGAACAAAATCAGGAGTAATATAATCAAGTAATCGTTGATAATGGGTGATTAACAAAAAGGCGTTGTCAGGAGTGCGTAATTTATTAACACCTTCAGAAACAATCCGTAAAGCATCAATATCTAAACCTGAATCTATCTCATCTAAAATGCCTAAAGTTGGCTCAAGTAAAGCCATTTGCAAAATTTCATTCCGTTTTTTCTCCCCTCCCGAAAATCCTTCATTTAAACTTCTAGCCAAAAAAGCTGAGTTCATTTTTACTACTTCTAACTTTTGTTCGACTAAATCTTCAAAATCAAAAGCGTCTAATTCTTCTAACCCTAAATGTTTGCAACGGGCGTTATAAGCTACCCTCAAAAAATCAAGATTACTAACGCCAGGTATTTCTAAAGGATACTGAAAAGCTAAGAAAATACCTGCTAATGCTCTTTCTTCAGGCTCTTTTTCCAGTAAGTTTTCACCTAAATAAATTATCTCACCTCCTGTTACTTCATATTCAGGATGTCCGCTTAACACTTTAGAAAAAGTACTTTTTCCTGAACCATTACGCCCCATAATAGCGTGTATTTCACCAGCTTTTATTTCTAAGTTTACCCCTTTAAGAATCGGTATGCCATCGACACTGGCAGTTAAGTTGCGGACTGATAATATAGATTGAGTCATAATAAATAGAGTGTCAGTGTTGATTGACTGATATTGAAGTTACATTAAAAATTTTTCTCTGAATCTATTTTAAGCTACTTTAGCAACAATTTTGTTGTTTAACTCAAAAATTTGGTGTCTTAAATTTAGAATTTAGTATAGATCTCGGTTCTACCAAGAGTGTTATGATACTGTATCAAAAGTTACTAAATATTCAGGACAAAATAAAACTTATAAGTTATTTAGCATAATAGAATCGGGAGTTAAGGCAAAGGGTAACAAACGGCTTAAGCCCATTGCTTTGTTAAGAATTAATCAAAAATGTAAGTTAAATGAGTCTTAGCTTATCATAATTCATAAATTCAATTTGTGAGAGTTATCCATGAATCGCCAAATTTTCCCCCATAATAATTTTATTGTCTCTTTTATCCATTGGCTAGAAAATCGTTGGGCAATTCCTGCTTATAGTGGTTGGGTATTAATTGGTATTGCTTTAAGTTTTTTCGGCGCCGCCACTAATACTATGGCTGGTTGGCTTTATGTTTTAAGTGGCATACTTTTATCTTTATTAGGTGTAAATTTTTTTATTTCTATCAAAACTTTAAAGCAACTTCAGGTAAAAAGATTACCCATACAACCTATTAGTGCTGGAGATGAATTAACCATAGAATTAATCATTACTAATCCTACAAAAAAAATAAAAAATTTAATTGAAGTTATTGACGAAATTCCCCTACAATTATCAGGGAAAATAACTAATACTATTGAAACTATTCTGCCAAAAAATCAACTCAAAATAGTATCCTATACTCATACTAAAAAAAGAGGAATTTATCATTGGGAGAATGTAATGTTGAAAACAGCCGCTCCTTTTGGATTATTTTATAGTATCCGTCAACGTCAAGTGGAAGCTAAAGCTGTTGTTTATCCTCAAGTTTTACCTTTACAAACTTGTCCCTTAATTGATAATATTGGCATTAAAGAAGCTAAACAAAGACAAAGTGATAAACTTTATCAAAATGCCACTGAAGGCGTAACAAAAACTTTACGACAATATCGTTATGGAGATGCTATTCGCTTAATACATTGGCGTAGTAGCGCTCGTTTTGGAGATTTACAAGTCAGGGAACTGGAAACCATTACGGGAGGAGAGGAAATTATTATTTGTTTACACAACTCTTGCATCTGGGAAGATAAATATTTTGAAGAGGCGGTAATTGTTGCGGCTTCCATGTTTTTTTATGCCAGTCGTCAACAGTTGGAGGTAAAATTATGGACTGCTGATTTAGGTATTATCCATGGTAGTCAAGTAATGTTAGAAACTCTTGCTGGTGTTAACTATGGCGTAACCATGACGGAAGAAATCCCTTCTTCTCCTGTGATTTGGTTGTCTCAAGATATTAATTCACTGTTATTATTATCTCATGGTAGTCGTTGGATGCTGTTTCCTTCTTTGGCAAAAAATCAAGATAATCTTCAGGATAATTTGCTGAAAGGCATTTTTTATAATCAAGAAATATCCCTACAATCTCAATTACAAAAACCATTGCACTAAACTGTATAAAATTAAAATTATCTACTTTGACTAAACTATTGCCTAGAAAGTTAAAATCTTATTAGCAATGTAGGGTAAAATATATGCCCTATCTAATAATATCGTTTGCTCAATTAAAAAGGACTGTATAAAGTTACAATTAAAATTTGTTTGTGATTTACAATTTACAAATTTGTTTTAATTCTCTAATTTCCTTGATTATCAATCAGGAAGGGATTAGTTTTTTTACCGGCAGATAAATCTACAAAAGAATATTCAGAATTGTTTTTTTCTTTAGATTTTTTAGGGCTAATTATCGGCGGATTTTTGTCTGATAATGGTGAAACATCTGCTTCTTTACTTAAAATTTTTCCTTCTTTTTTTAGTAACGAATTTAACGATTTTTGGTTATAACTAGCTTGAATAAAATTTGGATTAATTCTTAAGATTATTTCATAACTGTTAATTGATTGTTGATAGGAACCCAAATTTGCCTGTAAAATAGCTAAATTATAATAGGCTTTATAATATTGATTATTAGTTTTGATAGCTAAATGATAATTTTTAATAGCTTCTTGATAATTCCCTGATTCTTGATAAATTATCCCTATGTTATAATAAGCCTCTGCTAAATTTGGTTTTAATTTTAATGCTTTATTATAACTTTGTATTGCACTTTCTTTATCCCCTAACTTATAATAAATATTCCCTTGATTGTAATAGACTTGAAAAAACTGATTATTAATTTTAGTCGCTATATTGTAATCATCTAATGCCTCTATTAATTTATTTAATTTATTATAAACAAAAGCCCTTCTATAGTAGGCAAAAAAACTTAAAGAATTAATTACTATTTCATGGCTATAGTTAACTAATGCTTCTGAATAATTGCCTAATTCTTGATAAATATATCCTTGCCAATGATAAGCTAAATCACAAGTATTATTTAAGTTTATTGCTTGAGATAAATCTGCTATAGCTTCCTTTTTTTGATCTAATTTATATCGACATATTCCTCTTAATAAATAAGGTCGATAATTAAAATTATTATACTTAATTGCCTGAGTATAAAAAGAAATTGCTTCTTCATATTTTCCTTGCTTTAAATTTTTTTTAGCCTTTTCTAAAAGAGGATAATTAAGAGGTAAAATATCATTAATATAATAACTCAATCCTCCGATATATAATAAACTTAATCCTGATATTTCTAGATTATTATTTTTATTATGTTTTAAAAAATATTTTGAGCTAAATCCTAGGAAAATTATTGAGCATTCTTGAAGATTATTTTTAAATTTTGAAGAAGAAAGTGCACAAACTATAATTTCATTATTATTTATTTCTTCAGAGGAAAAACAGAATTTAATTTGATTAAAATTACCTTGATAACTTTTGAGTAAAATTTTAATATTAGTAGCTTTTTTTACTAAAAAATTACTCTTAACTAAACTAGCTTTTGAGTCTTCATAGTATTTATGATTATCTAACCACACTAAATGACCAAATCTTGATAAAAAAGCCTCTACCGCCAATTTTCGAGAAAAAATAATTTCTAAAACTTCTTGTAAAGGATAAGTTAAGTTATATTTATTAGCAATATCTTCTGATTCTAAAATCGATTCTACTTTAATTTTTTCTATAGCTTCTTTTTTGATTATCGTCACTTCACTATGAAGATAATTTTCATCACAAATAAGCAATTTTCCCAATGCCAAACGATTTAAAAAATCCTGTTGTTGCACTTTTAGTGGTGTTTTCCAATCCATTATTTATACCACAGTTGATAATTACCAATTAGCAATTAGTTGTCAAGATCTTATTTATATCACAATTCATTATATTCTATCTTTTTATCTCCTCATTGAGAAAAACTCTTTATATAGTAATCCTAAATCATTCGTGAAGAATTAAAGATTAAAAAATAAATTTGTAAATCTTACCATATCTTAAAGCTGACCACTGAAAGCTGATAGCTAACACCTCTTTAAATCTCACAACTCACATAGGATTGTTTGTTATAGTTAATCAATCATTGAAATTATTTGTTAATTCTTGATTTGAGTTGGTGTCGATGATAATATAATTAACATAATTATAATTTAATAAATCTTAATGATTACAGATTGGTCAAAATTATTAATACAACTTTTAGATAAACAATCTTTGACTCAAGCACAAGCGGCAGAATTGATGCAAGGATGGTTAAAAGAAGAAATTTCTCCAGTTTTATCGGGTGCAATTCTTACTGCTATTCAAAGTAAAGGAATCTGTGCCACAGAATTAGCAGGAATGGCTCAAGTATTACAATCTCAATCTCTTAACTTGGAAAATATCCCTCATCCCTATCCTGTTATTGATACTTGCGGTACTGGAGGTGACGGTTCTTCCACTTTCAATATTTCTACTGCTGTGGCATTTGTTACTGCTGCTGCCGGAATTAAAGTGGCAAAACATGGTAATCGATCCGCTTCTAGTAAAGTTGGCTCTGCTGATGTGTTAGAATTTTTAGGGATCAAGCTAAACGCAGAAGAAACTCGATATAAACAGGCATTAAACGAGGTAGGGATCACTTTTTTGTTTGCTCCCGGATGGCATCCTGCCATGAAATCTGTTGCACCGATACGCCAAGAGTTGAAGATTAGAACTATTTTTAATTTATTAGGCCCTTTAGTCAATCCTTTACGTCCTAATGGTCAAGTAATTGGTGTGTATGATTCTCAGTTTATCCCACCCGTTACTCAGGCTTTACAATATCTATCTGTCAAAAGAGCTATTGTTTTACATGGTAGAGAAAGACTGGATGAGGCTGGTTTGGGAGATTTAACGGACTTAGCTTTATTAGATAATGGTAACATAACTGTTACTACCCTTGATCCCCAAGAATTAAATCTTACTCCAGCACCTCTTTCAGCTTTAAAAGGTGGTAATGTTGAAGAAAATGCCGAAATTCTCACCAATGTACTTCAAGGGAAGGGGACAAAAGCACAGTCGGATGTCGTTATTCTCAACGCCTCTCTAGCTTTACAAGTAGCGGGTTTAATCCCTATGGGCGATCACTATGAAGGGATCAATAAATGTCGTGAAATTGTCGCTAGTGGGGCACCATGGGATAAATTGAAAGAGTTAGTTAATTTTTTTGCTTTATAAAGATTGTATAAAGTTGATTTATGAAGATTGTATAAAGTAAATAGTAATTACTTAGATGAAAAGATTAACAAGTTAAGTTATAATTTTGCTCAGTATCAGTTCTAAAAATATATTTATTATTTTTTACAGACTATTTATTATTAAAATGAAAGTGCGATTCTAAATCAAACAAAGTAAATTCAACTCTTGATATTTATAACCCACTAATGGCATGATTACTAAGCAACCATGAATGAATCAGATTTAAACCTAGCCGAATATCTCGAACCATCGGCACAAAAGTCCCTTAGTAGCACTAATGCAACAATTCGTCAAGGAAAAAAAGTGAGGGCAGGAAACGAGTCAACAGAAAAAAAAATGAATTCTAATTTAATTATTCCTAGTAATGTAGCCCAAATAAAAGTCATCGGAGTTGGCGGTGGTGGTTGTAATGCCGTTAATCGCATGATACAAGGTAATGTCGTAGGAGTTGAATTTTGGCAAATAAATACTGATGCCCAAGCCTTAGCCCAATCTATGGCTACCTATTGCCTACAAATCGGACAAAAATTAACTAGGGGATTAGGTGCAGGAGGTAATCCAGCTATCGGGCAAAAAGCCGCTGAAGAATCCAGAGATGAAATTGCCAAAGCCTTAGAAAACACAGATTTAGTTTTTATTACGGCGGGAATGGGTGGTGGAACAAGCACAGGAGCCGCCCACACACAGTCACAAAACGCTCAGAAAATGGAGTGTTTAATGGTGGGAGGTGGTAAGCCACCATTTTATTTAGTAGCAGGTGGTGTCGTGA
>NZ_VRZC01000071.1:0-6651 GCF_016743215.1 Geminocystis sp. GBBB08 | reverse complement strand
GTGGTGGAACAGGCACAGGGTCCGCCCCCATCGTAGCAAAAATCGCTAAAGAAATGGGTTGTTTAACGGTGGGAGTTGTAACTCGTCCTTTTACATTTGAAGGTCGTCGTCGTACTACCCAAGCCGATGAGGGAATTTTAGCTTTAGAAAGCAAGGTTGATACTCTCATTGTCATTCCCAACAATAAATTATTATCGGTAATTCCTGCCGAAACTCCTTTACAAGAATCTTTCCGTATGGCTGATGATACTTTAAGACAAGGGGTGCAAGGAATATCAGATATTATTACCATACCCGGACTCGTCAATGTTGATTTTGCGGACGTTAGAACGGTTATGGCGGATGCTGGTTCAGCACTTATGGGTATTGGCATAGGCTCTGGAAAATCAAGGGCTAAAGAGGGTGCTGTGGCGGCAATTTCTTCTCCTTTACTTGAGTCTTCTATACAAGGTGCTACTGGAGTAGTACTGAATATTACTGGTGGAAGCGATTTAACTTTACACGAGGTGAATACTGCTGCTGAAACTATTTATGAGATTGTTGATCCTAATGCTAATATTATTTTTGGGGCGGTGATTGATGATAAAATGCAAGGGGAAGTGAGAATAACGGTCATTGCTACCGGTTTTTCTAAAGAAATGGGAATTAATCCTACGGTAAAAACTGTTACTGCACCAAAACCAGAAACTTTAACTAATCCGAGTAATACCAACCCTAGTAATAATTCTACCTCAGAACCGAATAATGCCCCATCAGGTTTAGATATTCCGGAATTTTTACAACGTCGTCGTTTCCCTCGCCGCTAAAGGAAGACTAGGAGACTAGGAGAAGAGTGAGGAATTTAGTTATCTTTAGATAACGTCAACTATTAGCTTTGATAGCTTTGAAATAAATTTTAAAGTGGCATAATTACTTATAAAACTTTTCTTTCTTTAACACTATCACCCTATCACAAATCACCATTGTAGAAACTTAATATGTTAAGCTCTTACTTTCACTATTAACTATCAACTATTCACTATTTTATGGATCTTCAAGAATATCAATTATTAACTAGAAAAACGGCTATTTATTCTCAAGATACTTTCCTTGAATATCTTACTTTAGGATTGGCTTCAGAAGCCGGAGAAGTGAGTGGAGTTGTCAAAAAATATATCAGAAAAGATTATGATTTAGATATAGCTAAAGATAAACTAATTAAAGAATTGGGTGATGTGATGTGGTATTGGGCAAGGTTATGTGATGAATTGGGTTTAAATCCTGAAGAAGTTATGGAAATAAATATTGATAAATTGCTCAATAGACAAGTTAAAAATACTTTACAAGGGGATGGAGATGATCGATAATTTAGCTCTTTTAGATCCTAAATTTGCAGTTCAAGTTTTAAGTTGTACTAAAAGACCAAATTTGCTTTGTTATTTAGCAATGCACCAAGATTATAGTGAGGATTTTGTTAGTAATGAATTTCAAAAATTATCTGGTTATTCAGAACAAGAATTAGGTGAAAGAATTGTTCGTAATTGTATTAATAAAAATCATTGGGGAATTTTAGAACATCCCTCTATTTCCTTTAATGTTATCAATTTTCCTCATTCTGTCATGGTTCAAGCTCGAACTCATCGAGTGGGGATAACTTTTGATTGTCAATCTCAAAGATATACTAGTCAACGTATTTTACGGTTAGCAAAACAATTAAATGAATCCACAGAAAATTGTAATCAATTAATAGAAGAAGTGTTTTATTTTCGAGCTATTGGTAACTATTTTGATCGGGAAGGAAATAAATATTTTTACTCAAATTCTGCCAGAAATAATGATATTTTATTTACAAGAAAAGCTATCGAACATTATGCAGATAAAGTAAATAATTTAGGTTATGCACCTGAACACGCTAGAGATATTTTAACTCAAAATATTCGCCAACATTTCGTAGTTAGTTTTAATGCTCGTAGTTTATTACACTTTTGTGATTTACGTTTACCAAAAGATGCTCAACCAGAAATAAGAAATTTAAGTATTTTATTGTTAAATTGTTTTCAAGAATGGATGCCTGAAGTTGCTACTTTTTATATTAAAAAAAGACTTGGTAAAAATTTGTTAGCACCTTAAAAGAGAGATTTTGTTTAATGTTTACTACTTTTATAGTTCCTAACCTATTTCAGCAATGCCATATAAAAAATTTTAAAAGTTACCCAGACAAATTACAATAAATAGTAGATATTTCTAAAAAAAGATTAAGAAATTTCCCATCAGATATATTGATTAACTTATCCACATATCCTGTATTAGTGGAGCTAAAACTATGTTAAATTCACTTCCTCGCCGTGATTTCTTTCAAATTAGTGAGATCGCTTCTTTAGCCTTATTATCTCAATCCTTAGAATTAATTTAAAATTTAGTAAAATTGATTTTAGAGAATTATTTCCTAAATTTATCCCTATGATTGTCTTATCACTTTCTTTTGTTCTATTATTAATTGTTTGAGCCCTGTTTTTCAATCAAAGTTATGCTCGATGTCTAATAGGGAATCAATCAATTTAACTGCTTTTAATATTCTTGATTCATGACTTCCGCTAATGATGTGATAGGGTTTGTTTTTTTGTTTTAAAACATCAATAAACCATTGGTGCATAGTCGATCTTAAATTCTCACTTTCTTTAGTACCATCTTGTATAAAACTAAAATCAGTCTCAGTTAAAAAATAAAGACTATAATTATGAGAATCGGCGATCGCTTCAACTTCTTTACTATCCCTCCCCAGATAACGTCTATGCCAAATATAAGTTGCTAAAGCATCTGTGTCAGAAATAATTATACGGTTAGCCTTCATCGCTAAAGCATTTTCTAACTGAAGTTGCCCTTTAGCAATCTCTAAAAATTCGTAAGTATCCCATTTTTGTTGATCTGGAATTGATCTTCTTCCTTCCCAATAATAACGACCATATTCAGGAATCCACAAAGTTTGATAATATTTAGCTAATGCTTGAGCCAATGTTGTTGTTCCACTTGATTCTACTCCTAAAACACAAATACGTTTAGCAAAATATGCTTTGGCAGGGGGAGTGAGCATTTGCCAGTATTTATCCAGATTTGATCTTAATAATGTTCCCGAAATAGGAAATTTAACACGTTCTAAATCAATAGTTTGATGTTGACAACCCATAAAATCTGCCCAAGGTTTTCCATAGGTTTCTGAGGTAAAAGCAATATCAGGTTTATTTGGCTTGAGAATTTCTAAAGTCCTTTTTGCCCAAGGTTGAGGAGATTCAGGTAAATCATCAATTACTTCTATCACTTCCACTTCTGGATGTAAATATTTAATCCATTGACTTCTTATACTTCCTGCGATCGTCTGTTGACGATGATGACAAACAAGAACAATTAAATGATCAACTTGTTTTTTTGCTTCAGTTATAAGATAGTTATGCCCTAGATGGAAAGGATAAAATTTGCCAATTGTAACTCCTAATGTCATTAGTTATATTGTTCCTGTTCAAGTTTTTTAAATTGAATTAAACCTCTAACTGCCATTATCAAAAAAATAGCATATAAGAAACTAGTAAAGTATAATCCTCTTGAAAGATAAAGAGGGATATAAACTATATCAACAATAATCCATAAATACCAACTTTGTACATAACGTAACATTAAATATAATTGTGCAATAATGCTATAAACTGTCGTAAAAGCATCCCAGAATGGTGCTGAACCGTTGAGCTTTATTAAGATTAATCTCAATGCTATTATTCCCAATAAACTTGCAACAAAACTAATTATGAGCCAAGAAAATTTTATATTCGTTATAGGTTTTTCCGTTTGATCTTTTCCTCCACGCCACCAAATCCAAATACCCTGAATACTAGTGATTAAATAAAAAACTTGAAGACCAACTTCTCCATATAACTGTACTCGATAAAAAACAATACCATAAGCGATAACTCCAATTAAACCTAACCACCAACCTAATAACTGGTTTTGAGACAATAACCATACACTCCATGCAGAAAAAATCAAAGCAATTGATTCAAGAGGAGTTAATGATAAAGGTAATTTAGTTTGCCATGAGAGAATTAGTAAAACAACACTTAAACTAATGCCAATAAAATTTGAAATCGTATTTTTTTTAAACAAAATTTAATCCCAAGCACATTATCAATAATTAGTATTTATCCATGCTGTGATTGCTTTTACAGTTCGATTAGATTTTTTAATTAGTCTGATATAATACAAAAAAACAGCACTTTTTCTATCGGTAAACCACATCTGGGAATTGTGGGCATTGCCCACCCTACAATTTTTTCTAATTCCTAAGTAATGTATCAATGACGATTCCAGTACATAAAAGCATCATGTAAAGAATAGAATATTTAAACATGGATTTTGCCATTTCTTTATCTTCAGGTTGTTGTAATAATTGCCATGCTTTGATGAGAAAATTTATCCCTAAAATTGTGGCAAAACCTAAATAAATTAAGCCCAAACTGTGCAATGGATAAATCAATACAAAGCTAAAAACAACGGTAATAAGGGTATAAATCCAAATTTGTTTAACGGTATTTTCTGCACCTTTGACAACGGGTAACATCGGCACTCCTACTTCTGCATAATCATCAACAATCATTAACGCTAATGCCCAAAAATGAGGTGGTGTCCATAAAAATATTAACAGGAAAATTGCCCATGCACTCCAACTTAAATCTCCTGTAACGGCTGCCCAACCTACTAGAGGTGGAATTGCCCCTGCTGCACCTCCAATAACAATATTTTGGGTTGGATGAGGTTTTAACCATGGAGTGTAAATTAAACAATAAAAGGCAATGCCAGACATAGCAAGTAAGGCTGAAAGTAGATTTACCCAAATTGCTAGTAAGGAGAAGGATAAAACACCTAAAATAGCACCAAAGATAATGGCATGGTTAGACTCTACTTTTCCTGAAGGAATGGGACGTTTTCTGGTTCTTCTCATGTCATAATCAATATCTTGATCATAAACACAGTTAAAGGTTTGGGCAGATGCGGCGGCTAAAGTGCCTCCGAGTAAGGTAATAATCAATAGAAATGAATCAATTTTACCATGGGAAGCGATAAACATTGAAGCGGCAGTGGTAATTAAAAGTAAGGGAATAATGCGGGGTTTTGTTAGTTGATAATAGCTTTGGATTACTTGCCCAAAATTTTCATTCCGTGGTGAGATACTAGATCCGATCATGATAAATGTTAAATAAGATGATGATAGTTTGATACCTAAAGGTAGATAAAATAATTAGCATTAAACAGTTAGCTTGATTACTGATTGATGTTTTTAATCAAAAATTCAGTTCCATTTAAGCACTATTACCTATTACCTACTGTCAATATTAGCTCACAATTCTGAAACAGAACTTATCTGATGATCTTTTTTGGCAAAAACACTAAATGCAACCAAAATTCCTAGTAATCCTGCCCCCATGGTATGATGAGCAATTGTCAGAGGTTCGACTTGTAAATGAAGATAAAAAGTAGCTATACCCAGTAATATTTGACTTATTAAGATTAAAGCTATATATTTAGTTAAATTTCTTAGTTTTAGGCTTAAAGCCGGAGTTCGCCATGCTAAAACTATTAAGCTTAAACAAGCAATTGTTGCTGGAAAAACGCCGATAAGATGACTATTCATCACTACACATAATTGATGATTGCCAAAACATTGATGTAATGCCCATTGAGAGGCAACTAAACCCCCTAATAAGCATTGAATGTAAACTAATATTGTGGCAGTAATGCTGATTCCTGTTAATTTGCCCACTGTTGCGTTGCCTTGATAGGGTGTTAGATTAGAGGCGATCGCTACAAGAGTAGCAAAAAATAGTAAAGCTGTACCTAAATGAGCAGTAACAATATCAAAACGTAGTAATTGGGTAACGGTTAAACCCCCTAAAACTCCTTGAAAAATAATTAAACCTAAAGCAAATGTTGAAAAAATAGGCAACCATTGGGGTAATTTTGCTTTATGCCACCATGATACAATCACTAATACTATAGTACTTACACCGATTAAGGCGGCATCGAGACGATGAAACCACTCTAAAAATACTTGTAAATTCATTTGTTGAGTTGGTATAACTTGATTATAACACAGTGGCCAGTCAGGACAAGCTAATCCGGCATTCATAACTCTTGTGGCTGCACCAATTGCCATTAAAGCTAAGGTTGCTATGGCTATTTTCCAGACTAACCAACGAATCCATTTCAAAGGTTGAGAGGAAACTTTAGATTCAGGATAAGAAGGATAAAAGATCGATTCTGTCATATCTTTAAAATTCTATTGAAGTTATTGTTCTATTGATCTTAACTTAGTATCTTAATTCCGGACTATTGAGCGTCTAAAATCGGCTAAAGATTTCTTTAAAAGTACTAATTGACATAGCATAGCTCTGTCAGAGGGAGAAGCACCTGATCTTTGGGGCAAGATTGCAAAAAAGAAATTCAGATCATTTGTGAAAAGCTAAAAATAGATGCCATTTGTCAAGTACTTGTTTATAAATCTTTATAGAACCCATTTGATATTTACATCTGTAACCGAAATAACAAAAGGTTTTGACGAGATTAAAGCATTTATTCTCAAATCATTACTATGTAATTCTTCTAAAAAAGATACCAATTGGGTTCTAT
>NZ_VRZC01000070.1 GCF_016743215.1 Geminocystis sp. GBBB08 | reverse complement strand
TCTTTAAGGCATGAAGGCTATATTTTTACAGATATTGATGAGTTATCGGATTTAGTTGGTATCCCCGAAAATATCTTAAAACGTCTCGAACCTTTAATTGTTTTTGGCTATGATTTACGAAAAGAATCTAATCTTTCTTGGCGACGATTAAATACTTTATCGGTGGAAGAATTGATGAGTAATAATATCGATGAAAAAAGTGCTTTAAAAATTGTTATTGAAAGAAAACGTCATGGATATTATCAATCTTTATTAGACGTAAAAAAACGCACGGGAATCCCTATTAATATTTATCGTCATCTAGTATAGAAAATTTTTATGGCATAATAATCATTTTTATTATTTATGTTATTGCTGTCTGATGTCTGAAATAAGTCTCAATAATTTTGATTTAGGCGTGTTACTATACCATCTAAATAAAACTTTTCCTAATAATTGGGAATCATGACGTACATAACTATTTTCTGTATTCTGACTCATAATATTAGCTTGGACAATTCTTCTGTCTTGTTTAATCACTTCTTCTCTATCAAGGTAAACAGGATGACAGTTTTTCGCAGCGTATTTTCTTAATATATCATCTGAGGGAGATCGCCCTTGTACTAATACCGCATCAAAAATTTTACCACCGCACACTTGATCTATAGCACGAATATGATCACTTACGGTATAACCATCAGTTTCCCCTTTTTGGGTCATAATATTACAAACATAAATTTTAGGAGCAGAACTTTTGGCGATCGCCTCTCGAATGTCTGGTATGAGTAAATTAGGGATAATGCTAGTGTATAAACTACCGGGGCCTAAAATAATGTATTCTGCTTGTTGAATAGCTTTAATCACGGCAGGAGTAGCGGGGGGATTTGGAGGTTTACAACCCAACTCGACAATTTTTCCGCCAACTTCTGGAATATTCGACTCTCCTTCTACAATTGTACCATCAGCAAATCTAGCCCATAAACTGACATCGGATAAAGTAGCAGGTAAAACTTTACCCCGAATGGCTAAGACTTTTGCACTAGCGGCGATCGCACCTTCTAAACTTCCTGTAATGTCATTTAATGCCGTTAAAAATAGATTACCAAAACTGTGACCATTTAAACCTTCTCCTGAAGTAAAACGATATTGGAATAATTCTGTCAATAATTTTTCTTCATCAGCTAAAGAAGCGATACAATTGCGAATATCTCCAGGTGGTAACATTCCCATTTCTCTGCGTATTCTTCCAGAAGATCCACCATCATCAGCTACAGTAACGATAGCGGTAATATTGGCACTATAATCTTTAATACCTCTCAATAAAGTTGATAAACCTGTGCCACCACCAATAGCAACAACTTTTGTACCTCGATTTAGACGACGATAATTCCATAAAACATCAATTAATTCTTCTTCATTATTAGGCTTTAAAACTTCAGTAATTGAGCCTAAAGTGCGAGTTTGTCCCCAATATAATAAAAATAATCCTAAAATAATCACAATGGGGCCTGAAATATAACTAGGGATATTATTAGTAATTTTATTGAGGATAGCAATGATAAAATCAAGGAAACGATAAATAGGAGTTAATTTAGTCCAAATAGCGATACCTAAAACCGTAAAAATAATGCCAATAATGCTAGTCAGTAACCAGCGTTTGACGAAAATACCCGGCGATAACCATTTATAGAGATGATTGACTTTTTTTCGACCGTTGCGATTATTAACCATAAAATTGGGGATTATAACTATTAATTCCTCACTGCTAATAGATTATAGTTAACAATGGACTATTAATTTAGCTTACCTATTTAACTAATTATAAATACTTTTACTTGAAAATACAGTATATAAATTACTATTTATATTATTGAACACACTATGGAAGATTACCGCAATTACCTATCAGATTTAATACATCGTTACCGTCATCGAGTTGATTTTTTGACAATTCGCCTCGAAAAAGCGGAGGGTAGTAATATTGTTTTGCGTAGTAATCAAATTGAAACCTTAAGCGAAGGAATCTCCCTTGGTGGGCAAGTTAGGGCTTGTTATAAGGGGGGATGGGGTTTTGCCACTTTCAATGATTTAACCCAACTGACAGAAAGAATTGAGGATGCCATTACTTCCGCCTGTTTAGTGGGTGATGATGAGACTATTTTAGCCCCAGTATCCCCTATACAAATAAGCTGTAAATTGCCCCTCACCGGCTTAAATCCCCGTTTAATTCCACTTTTTGACAAAAAACAACTCTGCGATCACTATAATCGTATTCTAGGAGAAAATAATCCACAAATCACTACCACAAAGGTTAGTTATCAAGACTCTCAACAAACAGTATTACTAGCAACATCGGAAGGGAGTATGATAGATCAATCTTGGATTGACTGTGAAATGAGGTTTAGTGCTACTGCCAAAAATGGAGAATTAGTGCAAACGGGGAGAGAAACCATCGGCACAAGAAAAGCCTATGAAGATTTAACTAAATTAGAAACACAGGTAGAAAGCGCTGCTAAACGGGCAGTAAATGCCTTAACATTACCATCGGTAAAGGGTGGTACTTATGACGTAGTAATTGATCCTATTTTAACAGGTTTGTTTGTCCATGAAGCCTTCGGGCATTTATCAGAAGCGGATATGGCTTACGAAAACCCCGATTTATTAGAAGTGATGACAATGGGGCGTAAATTTGGTAAAGAATTTTTACAGATTTTTGACGGGGCAATGCTAGAAGGGCATCGAGGTAGTTACTATTATGATGATGAAGGCACACCAGCTACGACAACTCAATTAATCAAAGACGGTGTTTTAGTGGGGCGCTTACATTCCCGTGAAACCGCAGGAAAATTAGGAGAAAAACCCACTGGTAATGCCAGATGTTTAAAAGGGACAGATCATTATCCTCCCATCGTCAGAATGACTAACACTTGGATTGGTAGAGGTAAAACTCCCGTAGCCGATTTATTCACCAACATTAAACAAGGAGTTTATGCGGCTAATTGGTTAGGAGGCATGACTAATGGCGAAATGTTTACCTTTACCGCCGGAGAAGCATGGATGATTCGAGATGGCAAGATTGCCGAACCTGTCAAAAATGTTACTTTATCTGGCAATGTTTTTAAAACCTTAGCCAATATAGAAGCCATCGGCGATGATTTTTACTGGGATGAATCTGGTGGTTGTGGAAAAGGTGGGCAAAGTGGTTTATCTGTAGGCTGTGGTGGTCCAAGTTTGCGGATTAAAGATGTCGTTATCGGTGGAGAATCATAAATAACTAATATTCTTACCTAAAGCTGTCTGTCTAAATATTTTTAGTTAATCATAAATTATAGAGTAAACTATCTGTATTAATAATATGCTAATAGAATCAAGTTGGATAAATGGCTTAATTGGCGGTATTTTTATTGGCATCAGTGCTACCGTTTTACTTGCTTTTAATGGACGTATTGCCGGTATTAGTGGCATGATTAATGGTGCATTAGAATTTACCTTTTCTCAAGTTTGGCGTTGGTATTTTCTGGGAGGAATGTTACTCGGTGGCTTGATTTATGAATATTTACTGCCTTTACCTAACACACCTCGTTATGATTTCAATTTAATTTCTATGATTATCGGCGGATTTTTAGTGGGTTTTGGCACAAGAATAGGAAACGGTTGTACTAGCGGTCATGGTGTTTGTGGTTTAGGAAGATTGTCTGTGCGATCGCTTATAGCAGTAATCAGTTTTTTAGCATCGGGAATGATTACAGTATTTATTATCACAGATATTTTATCATGAAATAAAAAAAATTGGGTAAACCACAGTAAAATTTGTGGGCAGTGCATCGCCTACATTTGAGCTAAAATTTTGTGGTTGATTTTAGAGTAAAACTACTATAAATGTTATAGATAGTTATTTTAAATAATAATGAGACAGTTTTGTATGATTATTAATTATCGCAAAGTATCTAATTGTGGGCATTGCCCACCCTACAAAATTTTTAAATTTGTCTCAATCTTAATTGAATTAACTATAAAATCTAAACCGTTAGTATACATTTCACCATAAAAATGAACAATAAACAGAATATCACCGCCTTAATCAGTGGTTTACTATTTGGTTTAGGGTTATCTATATCTCAGATGATAGACAGAGAAAGAGTTATTGGTTTTCTTAATGTTACAGGCAAATGGGATGCAACTTTAATGTTTGTTTTGGGTGGTGCAGTGGGAGTAACAATAATTACTTTTAGATTTATTTTGCCCTTAAAACATCCTATTTTTGACAGTAAATTTTACTTGCCTACTCGTCAGGATATAGATGGTAAATTAATCTTAGGGGCAGTTATTTTTGGCATTGGTTGGGGAATTTCCGGATTTTGTCCCGGACCAGCAATTACATCTTTAATACAACTAAGTTTTAATCCGATTATCTTCATTTTAGCGTTTATAGGTGGTTCTTTTGCTTCTCAATTACTGACAAAATCAAAACTTAAGGAATAGATTTAGTTAATGAAGTTAGTTAAAAAGTTTTTTCGATGGCTAATTTTAGGGGTAACTTTATTCTTTATAATTGCTACTTTTAAGCATAATTGGCGAGAAGTAATGGGGGTAAAATTTACTAACTTTACTTGGTTAATGTTAGGATTAAGTTTATTTTTAAATATTATTGCTCATACTTTTTCAGCTTGGGTTTGGACTTGGATTTTAACTATTTTTCACACTAAATTACAAGGGTTAAAAGCGATAAAAATTTATTTAATTACCAATATTAGTAAATATCTTCCGGGTAATATTTGGCATTTTTTCGGTAGAGTTAAAGCTATTCAAGCCGAAGGTGATAGTTTAGCTTTAGCAACGGTTAGCGTTATTATTGAACCTTTATTAATGGCGATCGCAGCTTTATTAATTACGATTATTAGTGCTAGTATTGGCATTATAGAAATTAACTTTTCTCCCTTAATTTTTCTTGTTGAATTAATCTTTATAATCATTATTATAATCGGTATTCATCCAAAAATTATTAACCCAATTTTAAGTAAGTTAGCCAAAAGTAAAGGAAGTAAACAAAGTGCTAATTTAACTAAATATCCTTTATTACCTTTATTAGGAGAAGTTATGTTTTTATTATTAAGAGGATTGGCTTTTTTATTAATTTTATTGGCTTTTATTCCTCTAAAAATAACTTTAATTCCCCAAGTATTAAGCGGTTTTAGTTTTGCTTGGTTACTAGGTTTAATTATACCCGGTGCCCCTGGAGGAATTGGCATTTTTGAAGCCACAATTATCGCTACTTTTAATCAATCTTTTTTCCCCTCTGAAATAGTTTTAATAGTCATAGCATTATTCCGCATTAATAGCATTTTAGCTGAATTAATTACTGCGGCCATTGCTTTTATAGATAAATGATAAGATTTCAGTTATCAAGTGTTAATTTTAAACATTAATTTGAGTTACTGTGGGTTAAATTGGGTTTAAAATCTATTTTTTTGACATCTTTTTCTATAGGCACAATGTCACAATTATTAAAAGCAGATATTAAACGCATTTTTGCTTTATTAGGATCAAATTGAGGATCAAGTTTGGTAAAATTATCATAACAAGCATTAGTTAAATTAGTATTTGTCAGATCAGTTTTTTCTAAATTAACACTTCTTAAATCAGCATTAGTCATATTAGCATTATTAAGTTTTGCTTGATAAAAATTACTGCCATGTAAATTAGCTTGACTAAGATTTGCTTTCGTTAAATCTGCACCCATAAAATTGGCATAAGATAAATCTAAATTATCTAACTTTGCTTCGGTTAAGTTGGCATTTTTTAATAATGGAGTAGCAATTTTATTCCCCTTAAAAGTTAATAAATGAGTATCTTCTAAAAACATAATAATATAACGCTTTCTTTCACCATCAATTTCTGATAAAGCTGTTTGAGTATTCGCTCTTAATAAATAAGGATTTTGCTGTAATTTCCACAAAGGATAATCTAAAGTTAATTGTGTTGTTTGGTTTAAATAATCTGTTAAAATTGTTTGGTGATAACGCTCTAGTTCTAAGGTATAGTTAGCATTATTGTCCTGAATTTGTAACGGACGATACAGAAATTGCTCACTAAAAATGTTAGAAATCGTCAGGAATCCAATAATAAGGGTAGTAGTAGCTGTAATTAAAGAACCAACGATAGGACCGATGGCAATTTGGGGAATATGTACAGAATTAGTTATAGTTTCAGCGATGGCATTAATGAAAGAAGATAAGGTTTTTTGAAAACGTTTAACAATTTTAAGTACAAAAGATTGAGGTTGATTATTTTCCTCCGGCATATAACACAAAAAATAGAATCGACAAAAATATTATCACAATTTATAGTAATGGGGTGATGGGGTGAATAGTAAAATAGGCATTTTGCCCGTAATTCCTAATTCCTAAATTCCTAATTCCTAATTTTTCTAAAAGATTTCTGACTTTACCTGTTGCACTTACTACATAACCTATTGCCTACCTCAAAATTTTTTTGGTGTAATCTCTTATCAAATACTATGTTAACTCAAGGATTTTTCGAGCCTCCTTTTTTCTTAAAGAATGGTTTATTAATGACTTTAAATTCTGCTTTTAATTATTCTAAAAATTGGCAAAAAAAAGTTGATTTATACCCATTAAATTATCAGTCTGTTATCTTTAACGGTTATCAAAATACTCCTATTTATGCTCAAGTTGCTATTCCGAAAAATGCTAAAAGTACAATTATTGCTACCTATGGTATCACAGGAGATTTAACTAATCAATGGTTTTTACAAGTATTAGCCCATAAAGCCTTTCATCAAAATCATGCTATCATTTTATTTGATTGGCGATCGCATGGAAAAACAGCAGAATTATCTCCAGCGTTAACATCCGATGGATTATATGAAGGAAAAGATTTTGTATTAATTGCTACCCAAGCTAAAAAAATGGGTTGCCCAACACCATTTTGTTTTATGGGTTATTCTTTAGGAGGAAAATTAGCTTTATGGGGATTAAATGAGAGTAGATTTATTAACGAAAATAAAAATTATTCTGACTTAAAAGAATCTGATATTAAAGGATGTGCTGTGGTATGCCCCAGTTTAGATGCAAAAAAATCTTTACTTTATTTAATGAATCATCCTATTTATAAATATGTAGAAAAAGCTATTACTAAAAATCTTAAAAAATTAGCTTTATCTCTTTATGAATATCATCCTCAACAATTTGATTTAGAAGTAATAAATAACATCAATAGTATTTGGAATTTTGATCAAGAATTAGTGATTAAAAAGTTAAATTTTAAAACAGTAGAAGAATATTATCATGCCACTAGCCCTTTAAATTTTTTACCTGATTTAAACAAGCCTACATTTATTTTATATGCTGAAGATGATCCTTTATTTTGTCCTAGTATTGTACCTAATTTAATCAATATAGCTAAAGCAAATTCTCAGATTAATTTATTTTTAACTATCTATGGTGGTCATGTCGGTTATATTAGTAATAAATACTGTCAACAATATTGGCAAGATCAAGATCAATGGTATAGTTGGAATCGTATTTTAGACTGGTGGAATTTGCTAATTGGTTAAAGATTTATTTTTTTATATAGCAATCCTAAATGATTCGTGGCAAAGCAAACATCAAAAATTTAAAGGCAAGGGGTTGAAACCTCTTGTTAAACTGAGATTTTAACATTTTCTACTATTTTTAAATATCCCACCACTGATTTAGGAATGCTATAGTTACTCTTGATCCCATTTACTTTTAAGATGAATAAAAAGTCTAATCAATTTTTCACATATTATCTTAAATCAAGGAGGAAAGAAAAATATGGTAGCTAACGGAAGTAGAAGTTTTTTTGCAGATTTTCGTGATTTTATCATGAAGGGTAATGTCATTGATTTAGCTGTCGCAGTTATTCTCGGAGGTGCATTTAATGGTATTGTTAATTCTTTAGTACAAGATATTATCACTCCGGCGATTTTATCTCCTGCCATTAAAGCCGCTGGAGTTGATAAATTATCAGATTTAAGCATTTCTGGGATTAAATACGGTTTATTTTTATCTTCTGTTATCAATTTTGTGATTATTGCTTTTTGTTTATTCTCGATTATTCGCAGTTTTGAAACGGTGAAAAGAAAACTGATTCGCAAGGAAGAATTAGCAATAGCGGAGGCAGAAGCAATAGAAACTCAAGAAGTTAAACCAGAAATTCTAGCACAAGAAAATTTAACTAAAGCTATTGAAACTCTTACCGAAGTAATTAATAATAAATCAGTTAACCATTAGAAATTAATTAGGAATGAGTAATTAGAAATAAATAATTAACAACTATAGAATAGGCCTTTTATTTCGTAATTTTTAATTTCTAATTGTAAAATTTGAAAGTAATAAACGTCAAAAAAAATATTCAGTGGTGTTATTTACAGTGATTGAATAGTTTTTATCGCTTCATCTACATGGGCTTTAAAATCTAGCATCGAGTTAAAGATATGACGCACAATGCCTTCTTTATCAATGACATAAGTAACTCTACCCGGTAACACAAAAAGAGTAGCTGGAACGTCAAATAATTTTCTGACTTGGTTTTCAGAGTCGCTTAATAAGATAAAGGGTAGTTGATATTTACTCGCAAATTGTTGATGAGATGCCACAGAATCGCCACTAATGCCGATAACTTCTGCCCCAGCCTTGGTAAAAACATCATAATTATCTCTAAAGGCACAGGATTCGGCAGTACATCCGGGAGTATCATCTTTAGGATAAAAGTAAATCACTATGGCTTTTTTGCCCAGAAACTGACTTAAACTTATATTTTCTCCTGTCGCTGAAGGTAAGGTAAAATCTGGAGCGCGATCGCCAATTTTTAAACTTGTCATAATTATTGAAAATAAATTGCTTAATAAAATTAATTATAATAGAATAGTGTTTCCCTTTTTTTAAGTAGAGATAAAAATAAGTTTCATGAATTTTACTTTTGCTTCGTTTTATCAGTTTTTAGTATTAGATAATCTTGTAGATTTACAAACTCAATTTTTACAATGGTGTCATGAAAATCAAATAAAAGGAACAATTTTAATTGCCAAAGAAGGAATTAATGCTAATATTGTTGGCAAAAAAAATAACATTGAAATAGTAATTAATAATATCAAAAAAACTCTTAATTATCAAGCATTAGAAATAAAATATTGTCTGGTAGAAAAGATCCCTTTTGAAAAAATGAAAGTCAAAATTAAACCAGAAATTATCACTTTTGGTATTCCTGAAGCCAATCCTAATATCCAAGTAGGTACTTATGTTAAGTCTAAAGATTGGAATAATTTAATTTCTCTATCTGATGTAAAAGTTATCGATACTCGCAATGAATATGAAGTAAAAATTGGCACATTTAAGAATGCCGAAAATCCTCATATCCATTCTTTTCGAGAATTTAATGAATATATTGAGCAAAATTTAAACCCAGAAAAACAAGAAAAAGTAGCTCTATTTTGTACTGGTGGCATCCGTTGTGAAAAAGTTACCGCTCTGATGTTAAGTAAGGGTTTTAAAGAGGTTTATCATCTTGAAGGAGGCATTCTTAAATATTTACAAGAAATTCCCCCAGAGGAGAGTTTATGGGAAGGAGAATGTTTTGTTTTTGATGAGAGAGTTGCTGTTAAACATGGTTTAGAAAAGGGTACTTATGAATTATGCCCTGAAACGGGTGAACCAATAAGTAAATAGGGGTTGCCTTATAGTTTTTTGATGAAAATAGGTGTTAGGTATCAGGTATTAGGTGTTAGGTATTAGGTGTTAGGTAAGGAATTAGTAAAAACTTATTCAAAACGCTTTATGGCGATCGCAGGACAATCTAAGGAAATTTTCAGGATGTTAGCATAGCAAAACAACTTGAATTAATTTGTTAAAATTTTTGAAAAATTAGGTTTTTATCTCGATGGCAAAAAAAGTTGTATTTTAAATGATAGTTTAAATTTATGACTTGTTAATTGTTAATTAATTAATGTTTATGATGAAATCTGATACCTAAAAACAGATCATACATAAAACTCCAAAAATTTTTGCCTTTCAATAAATCCAAAGATTGATCACAACCTTTTTGATCTAATAATGATTTGGTAGCATAATAAGCTGGTTGATATTTATACCAAGGAATTGACGGCCATAAATGATGTACTAAATGATAGTTTTGTCCTAAAATCAGAATATTTAAAATTTTACTAGGATAAACTCTCGCATTTTTCCAGCGATCGCGATCTTGAAAAGGGCGATGGGGTAAATAATCAAAAAATAAACCTAAAGCAATTCCTACCACTAAAGCTGGTACAAACCAAAAATTCATGACATAACCGATAAAACCGTAATGAATACCTAGAAAAACCACAGTAAAGAGAAATAAACGGCTCAAAAACCACTCTAAAAGCTCATATTTACGCCATAATTTTCTTTTGAAGAAAAAAATCTCATGATAGAAAAATCTCGCCGCAATGAGCCATAAAGGGCCTCCTGTGGAGACAAAATGATCAGGATCGTTTTCGGGATCATTTACATGGGCGTGATGTTGCAAATGTACTCTTGTAAAAACAGGAAATGCAAAACCCAACATTAAAGCACTACCATGACCAAGAATAGCATTAATAATTCGATGACTATGGGCGCTATTATGGGAAGCATCATGAATTACAGTCCCAGACATATGTAAGGCTAAAACGTTAGCACAAAAACAAATCCAATCACTCCAACCCCATAAAAAGTAACCACAGGTAGAAATAGTAATTAATAAAATAGCAGTAATAAACATCAACACATTAGGATTAAATCCTGACGGTGCTTTTAAATACTCCCTTGGTACAGATGTCAACACAGGTGAAACCGACTGCATTGCTTTTGTTCACTCCTTCCTCTAAATAAATTATTTTCTTGTGGTAGTTTACAATATTTTGCTCTTAAGGTAAAGTTTTGTAAAGGTTATCTTCATAGTAATGACTAATAACTGATGAATTCAGAATGTTTAGGATAGTTTCAAATTGGGATAAACTAGATTTGATCAATGTATAATTAAATACCTATAGGAGAACAAAATTGGAAACTCATAAAGAAAAAATCTTAGTGGTAGATGATGAGGCAAGTATTCGCCGTATATTAGAAACTCGTTTATCCATGATTGGTTATGATGTTGTCACCGCCGCCGATGGAGAAGATGCCATCAAAACTTTTCACGCAACTCAACCTGATTTAGTGGTATTAGATGTGATGATGCCTAAATTAGATGGTTATGGCGTTTGTCAAGAATTACGAAAAGAATCTGATATACCTATCATCATGTTAACCGCTTTAGGAGATGTTGCCGATCGCATTACCGGCTTAGAATTAGGTGCTGATGATTATGTAGTTAAACCCTTTTCTCCCAAAGAATTAGAAGCGCGTATTCGTTCAGTATTAAGAAGAATTGATAAAACAGGAGTAGCAGGAATTCCCAGTTCGGGGGTAATATCAGTTAATGCCATTAGAATCGACACTAATAAACGTCAGGTATATAAAGGAGATCAACGTATTCGCTTGACGGGCATGGAATTTAGTCTTTTAGAGTTATTAGTCAGTAAATCTGGCGAACCATTTTCTCGTTCAGAAATCCTCCAAGAAGTATGGGGATATACGCCTGAGCGTCATGTTGATACTAGAGTTGTAGATGTTCATGTATCCCGTTTAAGAGCAAAATTAGAAGAAGATCCTAGTAATCCTGAATTAATTTTAACAGCTAGAGGTACTGGTTATTTATTTCAAAGAATTTTAGAACCAGGAGAAAAAAAACCTAATAATATTAATTAACGATTAACAAGCTGATCAAAAATGCCTCAAAAAGAAGATAATCAATTTGTTAAAAATTTACCCTTAATTGCAGGTATAATAGGCGGTTTTTTATTAATGATAAATCGCTTAGTAACTCCGACGGTTTTAGATTCTCAAGCTCGTTCTGATGCTTTAGGAGTGATTCTCTGTGCTGTGTTATTATTAGTCAGTATTTTACTGCGACAAATCGAATCTATACCCCCCCAAAGTGTTAATTTAATCGGAGAAGAAGGGATAGAATTTGCTGATAATTTACCTGAAAACATTAAAACAGAATTAGCGTGGGCAAGTCATCTTATTCTTAATAATACTGTTAGTAAATCTATCGTTATTTATTATCAAAATCAAATTTTATTACGTCGAGGAATTTTAGGCAAATCTAAAGTTATCAATCCTGGTACAATTTTAAAAAGAGTAATGGTAACAAAAAAACCCGTTTATTTAGTAGATTTAAAACACTATCCGGGTAAAGTGGAATTTGACTATTTACCAGAGAATATTCAAGGATTAATTTGTTTACCATTAAATAATCAAGGTGCAATGATTATCGCTTCTAATATTCCCCGTAGTTATACCAAACAAGATGAATTTTGGATTCAGGGTATTGCAGAAAAAATAGCTTTAACCTTAAATTCATAAATTAATAATTAAAGACATCGATCATAATTGGTAAAACACGGGCTGAAGCCCTTACTACAACTCTCTAAAAAATTTTTTTTTTAAGAATTTTAAAAATAACTAAATGTTCTCAAAAATTAGGATATTTTTCTTATTACTTATTTATTATTAATAACTAAATTAAGTCTTTTTTGTGATTCTTCTAAGGCTTGTTTCGGTGTTTTTTGCCTTAATAAAGAAGATTCGATTGCCCGTCCTAAATTTTCGGAAATAGCGGGATAATCGGCTACTATAGGGCGAGATTTAGCCACTTTCATTTGATCTAAAAATACTTGAATCATCGGATTTTCTTTGATAAATGCTTGATATTCAGTACTTTGTTGAGCTTTAATATTAATAGGTAAATAACCTGTTTTTAAGGCCCATTCTGTTTGAAATTCTTTACTTAAAATAAACTCTAAAAATTTCAGAGTTGCTTTTTCTCTTTGAGGATTAGTTTTAAAAATAAATAAATTTTCTCCCCCTAAAACTGCCGCACTTTTATTGATAATAGGTATCGGAAAAACATTATAATCGATGCCCGATTGTTTTAATTGTGCTAAAGTCCAAGGACCAGTAATTTGCATAGCCACTTTACCATTAATAAAATTATCTAATTCATAACCCCGATCAGGAGCTGATAAAATAGCACTATTATCCTTAAGTAATTCTAAACCTAATTGTAAGGCTTTTTCTGTACCTTCATTGACTAAATTAGGTTGATTATTTTGCATAATTTCACCATTGGCACTGAAAATTAAATGTAACCAAATAAAAACAGTAAATTCTCCTTTTCCTGATGATAATAAGATACCATTTTGATCAATTTTACCATCGTTATTCTTATCAATAGTTAGTTTTTTTGCCACTTCTTTAAACTCATCCCAAGTTTTTGGTGTATCTTTAATTCCTGATTTTTCAAATAAACTAGGACGATAAAACATTGCTGCATTATTAGTTGCAAAAGGTACGGAAAAAATATTATTATCTAACTCCATTGTCGATAACATTGCTGGATCAATTTCAGCTTTTATCTCTGAATTATTCCACCAGTCTTGTAACGGTTTAATAGCTTGTAATTCTACTAATTTTCCTGTTAATTGGGGTACATATAAAAGAGCATCAGGAACTTGATTTCCGGCAACAGCAGCGATAATTTTCGGTAATTGTTCATCTGGTTGTCCGATATATAAAGCCTCTACTTTTATCTTAGGATTTTCTTCATTAAATTTAGCTAACAATTCATTAAAAATTTCTCTATTTTCAGGAGGATTAATGCCATGCCAAAAAGTAATTTTTGTGACTTGATTATTGTCATTTGATGATTCAGTATTTAAACTATTATTTTGACATCCAGTAATAAAAAATAAAGTAAAAATACAAATAAAGCCAATAGATTTAAGGAAAAATTGACGACGAAAAAAGCAAAAATTGATGAAAAACATAATTAACAGTTTTTTAAAATAGACTAAATCATAAATCATTTATACACTTTATTATCACCAATGACTTAAATAACAACAAGATTATTGATTATAATATCGTCAATTACTTATATAGCAAGACTAAATCAGTTGTGAAATATTTAAAGATAGGAAATAATGTTTTACCTATTATTCAACAAAGGGTTTAAACCCCTTGCCTTTAAATTTGTAGTCCTTATTTTGCCACGAATCATTTAGGATTGCTATAGGTAAAGAATTTAAACTGTTCAATAACCCCTTGTTTTGCTAATAATTTGCCTAAAAATAAAGGGCATCGATTAATTTTGCTTACCTATTTATTGCCTTACTCAATAAAGTCATTATATTATACAATTCATTGTCTAAAGAAAAAAAACTAGATTCTTCTATAGTAAAAATTTATTATAAAATATCAATTATGGATTTAAAAACCCTGATTCGTGATATACCTGATTTTCCCCAACCCGGCATTATTTTTCGAGATATAACTACTTTATTACGCAATGCTCAAGGTTTAAAGTATGTCATTGATAGTTTAGCGGTAGAGACAGAAAAATTAAATATTTTACCTGATTATGTTGTGGGGATTGAATCAAGGGGATTTATTTTTGCACCGGCTTTAGCCTATCATCTTGATGCTGGTTTTGTGCCAGTGCGTAAAAAAGGTAAATTACCTGCAGAAGTTTTTTCCATTGAATATGATTTAGAGTATGGCACTGATATTCTCGAAATTCACCAAGATGCTTTTACTCAAGGTGCAAAAGTAATGATTGTTGATGACGTAATCGCCACAGGAGGCACGGCTAAAGCTACGGCAGATTTATTAACTCAAATTGGTTGTGAGATTGTAGCTTGTGGTTTTATCGTTGAATTAGAAGGTTTAAAAGGTAAAGATAAATTACCAGATGTACCGATTATTTCACTAGTTAAATATAGTTAACAAACTAAGCCAGTTTGCATCTAACTTGAGGAATGAGGGTAGGGAAGAGGGGATTTGGGAAGAGGCAACAGATAAACTTTTGAGTCATTATTTTTTAACCACAGTTTATGTTTTACTTAGAAAAACCTTGATTTTTCCTTAGACACGAGTGCAAAATAAAAATTAAAATCTATTTAAGGTAAAAATTATTAATTTTAATAACCATTGCCCATTGCCCATTGCCCATTGCCCCGTTGCCTATTACAGCGACTTGTGCAGCGGCAGGTTTATTATTTAACCTAATACCTGAAACCCGATACCTAATACCTACCCTCATGAAAATACTTTTTGAGTAATCCCTAATTACTAGAAGAAGTGCCTAACTCTGATATTTTTTCGAGGGTTTTACGTTTTTCTCTTTGTAAAGGTTTTTGTACAGCTTCTTGAGGTAATTGATCGATTTTTGCTAAAGCTATATCAAAATTTTTTACGGCTTCTTGTAACAATGGTATATTTTTTTCTTGTTGTCCTTTTTGTCTTAAGATTTGTCCTTTAAGATAATATAACTCTGGATTCAAAGGCGTACTTTCAATGGCTTTATTCACAAAAGTTAAGGCTAAATCATAATCCTTTAAATCTCGATATGCTAGAGCAATTCCACGATTAACTAAATATTGAGGAGAGGCATAAGTTTGTAAATTATCTATGGCTTGTTGAGGACTAGAAAAAGGTAAATTTACCGCTAACATTAAGTTTAAATAACCCTTAATTAAATTTAATTCTGGATCATTTTTATCAATTTTTTCCGCTTTCTCAAAATAATCGAAAACTAATTGTAATTTGCCTAAAGCAGCGATCGCCCCTTTTTGACGATATTCATTAGCACCATCTAAAAAATTACCAACACCTAAGTATAAATTACTCCGAAGGGGATCTTGTTTAGCGATAGCCTTAGCAACTTTTAAAGTTTCGGCAGTATAGGTTTCCATAGTTTTCCAATCTTGCTCAGTATAAGCTAAAGAAGCTCGTAAAGCAGGTAACATAGGATCATTATCCGCAGAATTTTTTGCCTTGTTTAAATATTCTTTCGCTTGAGGATAGTTACCATCTTCAAATAAAGCTTTGAAAGCCAATTCTGTTTCTGCTGTAATATTGCGAGAGTTAGTATTACGAAAAGGATCACCTGCGAAACTAGCACCAGAGAATAGAATAAAAGAAATTATTGACAATAAACCAGTAGTCGATAATTTTATCCAAGACAGAGAAATTTTCAGGTTAAAATTAAGCTGAGGCTGAACATCGTTGCCTTTTAAAATACGATAAATTTTCATATTAATTACAATTTTGAGCCACAATCAATTACTTCGTTTCTGATTTTAACTGAAAAATCAAATCTGAGGTAAAAAGATTGAAACTCTTATGAAGTAACTAGGGATAAGGCTTCACCAGTTAAACTAAAAGGACGAATTTGTGTTATTTTGACAGGAATAATTTTACCTTTTAACTGTTTTATCTCCCCCGCAAAAAAAGTTAAACGATTACCGTCTGTTCTACCTACCACTTGAGTGCTATCTTTAGGGTTAACATCTTCTACCAATACTTTTTCTACCCTATTTAAGTATCGTTGAGATCTTTCGGCTGCCTTAATTGATACTAAATGATTTAATTGTTGAAGTCGATCGCTTTTTTCTTGTTCACTAATTTGATTATCCCACAAAGCGGCGGGAGTATTTGGACGAGGAGAATAAGCAGCCGTATTTAGTTGATCAAAACCAATATCATCCACTAAAGTTAAAGTATTCTGAAATTGTGCTTCAGTTTCTCCCGGAAAACCGACAATGGCATCGGCACTAATAGACGCATGGGGCATATAATGACGAATTTTAGAGATAATATCCCGATAACGCTCATGGGTATAACCTCTTTTCATTGCCTTCAGAATGTCATTATCACCAGATTGAAAGGGAATATGAAAATGTTCGCATACCTTCGGTAATTCGTGACAAGCCTGAATTAAACGCTCAGTAAAATAACGAGGATGAGAAGTCGCAAAACGAATACGCTCAATACCTTTTACATCATGAATATAATAAAGTAAATCCGTGAAAGTGTGTAAATGTCTTCCCGTTTCTGTTGTGCCGGGTAAATCTCGCCCATAAGCATCAATATTTTGCCCTAATAAAGTTACTTCTTTATAACCTTGACTAGCAATATCTTCAATTTCAGCTTTGATAGATTCAGGAGTGCGGGATTGTTCTACACCTCTAACATTAGGAACAACACAATAACTACATCTTTCATTACAACCATAAATAATATTTACCCATGCAGAAATTTCACTTTCACGGCGAGGTTTAGTAATATCTTCATAAATATGTATAGGATCAGTTGCTACAATTTGATTACCTGTAAATACCTGTTCTAACAAACTATCTAAACGATTAGCGTGTTGTGGTCCCATAACTAAGTCTAACTCAGGAACACGTCTTAATAACATTTCTCCTTCCTGTTGAGCAACACATCCTGCTACAACTAAAGTTAAATCAGGCTCAACTTGTTTCCGCTTTGCCTGTCTGCCTAGATAAGAATATACTTTTTGTTCAGCGTTATCTCTGATAGTGCAGGTGTTATAAACAATCAAATTAGCATGATTTGGATCTTCGGTAAATTCAAAACCCATATTTTCTAAAATACCTCCCATGCGCTCAGAATCTGCTTTATTCATCTGACAGCCGAAAGTAGTAATATTATAAAGGCGTTTTTTATCAGTCATAGTTTATCTAAAAATAATCATAAAATTTAGCTTAACCCATTCTAGCAATGAATCTAGTAATGACTGCCCTGAAAATAAAAGTTATAGTATTATTATTTAATTAAGTAATGAGTATAATATCAACTAACTTAAAAATTTAGAACCTAAAAATAAGTTATGTCTCGTATCCTCATTAACCAATATCGCCGAGATTTAGAAACCAGAATCCGTTATGGTGGTAGTCGCAATGAAAGCTCAGTTAGATTTGCCTTTGCTACCCTACTAAATGGTTACTGTAAACCTCGTAATTTTATCTTAGTTGATGAGTTAACGATTAAAAGTCGCATTAATACTTCTATTCGCCCTGACGGTATTATTAAAGATGCTTTACGCCTTGACTGGGGATACTGGGAATCTAAAGACGAAAAGGATACTATAGATGCTGAAATTGAGGCTAAATTTAAAAAAGGATACCCCACTGATAATATTTTATTTGAGGATACCAAGACAGCCGTATTAATCCAAAATGGGGATGAATCTTTACGGATTGATATGGAAATTGATGAAGATTTAGACAAGTTAATTAATCAATTTTTAGACTATGAAAGGCCTGAAATAAAAGATT
>NZ_VRZC01000006.1 GCF_016743215.1 Geminocystis sp. GBBB08 | reverse complement strand
CTTTAAAAGGTAGAAGTAGCGCTACTGATACTTTGATAGAATCAGGTAATGTCAACTTTGTACTAACTTCCACAAAACTGACGGGATTAGGCACAGATGCTCTTTCTAGTATTGAAAAAGCACAGTTAACGGGGGGGGTTAGTAATAATACTCTTGATACGGTTAATTTCAATGGCTCTGTCATTTTATTCGGACAAGAAGGCAACGATAACCTAAAAAGTGGGAGTGAAGTTGATCAACTTTTTGGAGGGGATGGCAATGATACTCTTACTGGTGGCGCTGGTAATGATACTCTTACTGGTGGTACTGGTAGTGACTTTTTCCGTTTTAATTTTAGCACTGAAAGAGTTGATCGTATTACTGATTTTAACATCATTGATGATACTATTCTGATCTCCCGTAGTGGTTTTGGCAGTGGTTTAGTAGCTGGTACATTATTACCTACTCAGTTGAGAATAGGTTCATCAGCGACTACTTCCGCTCATCGTTTCATCTATAATTCTAGTAGTGGAGGGTTATTCTTTGATGTGGATGGTAGCGGTGCAACGGCGGCGGTGCAAATTGCTACTTTAAATACTGGTTTAGCTTTGACGAATGCTGATATTGGCGTAATTTAAGGTTGGTAGTTTGCCCAAGAGGGCTTAAAGGAACACTCAGTAAGGGAATAAAAGATACAAAGTGAGGGTAGGCAAAAGGCACTCTTGCTACAGCCAAGAAATATTTATGAAATACTTAAAATACAAACTTGGCTAGTATAGCCGTAACAATTGTGCAGTAAATGTTAACAATTCAAAAGAGAAGAAATCAGCCTTAAAAAATCAAATTTTAAGTTTTCGTGATCTAAGCTAAAAAGGTTCACCAATTTGACAAAAATAATGTTAGTTTTGTAACTGTATTAATATGTTACGACTTTTTAAAATTACTAACAAAAAATTATGGGTTTTCCGGCAGTTTTTGAATTATCCAGTCTCAATGGTACAAACGGTTTTATCATTAACGGTATTAACATAGGTGACGAATTAGGGACGGTAAGTAATGCGGGGGATGTCAACGGTGATGGTTTTGATGATCTCATTATCGGTGCAAAGGGTGCAGATGTCAATGGCACTGATTCAGGACAAAGTTATGTAGTATTTGGTAAAAGTGGTGGTTTTTCCTCTACCCTTAATCTATCAACCCTAAACGGTACAAATGGTTTTACCATTAACGGTCTTAACGGAGGTGACTTCTCAGGGACGGTAAGTAGTGCGGGGGATGTCAACGGTGATGGTTTTGATGATCTCATTATCGGTGCAAAGGGTGCAGATGTCAATGGCACTGATTCAGGACAAAGTTATGTAGTATTTGGTAAAAGTGGTGGTTTTTCCTCTATTCTTAATCTATCAACTCTAAACGGTACAAATGGTTTTACTATTAATGGTATTAACGACGGTAACTGGTCAGGGTATTCGGTAAGTAGTGCGGGGGATGTTAATGGCGATGGTTTTGATGATCTCATTATTGGTGCACCAGTTACAGATGCCAATGACACTGATTCAGGACAAAGTTATGTAGTATTTGGTAAAAGTGGTGGTTTTTCCTCTATTCTTAATCTATCAACTCTAAACGGTACAAATGGTTTTATCATTAATGGTAACGACGGTGAGGAATTAGGGATTTCGGTAAGTAATGCTGGAGATGTCAACAGTGATGGTTTTGATGATCTCATTATCGGTGGACCGTTTGCAGATGCCAATGGCATTATTAATAATTCAGGACAAAGTTATGTAGTATTTGGTAAAAGTGGTGGTTTTTCCCCTATTCTTAATCCATCAACTCTAAACGGTACAAATGGTTTTACCATTAATGGTATTAGCGCAAGTAACTGGTCAGGTTATTCGGTAAGTAGTGCTGGGGATGTTAACGGCGATGGTTTTGATGATCTCATTATTGGCGCACCAATTAAAGATGTCAATGGTAATGAATCAGGACAAAGTTATGTAGTATTTGGTAAAAGTGGTGGTTTTTCCCCTATTCTTAATCTATCAACTCTAAACGGTACAAACGGTTTTATCATCAACGGTATTAATGCACATGACTTCTCAGGGACAGTAAGTAGTGCGGGGGATGTTAACGGTGATGGTTTTGATGATCTCATTATCGGCGCATATGGTGCAGATGTCAATGGCACTGATTCAGGACAAAGTTATATCATTTTTGGTAGAGTAACAAGTCTTTCTCTCATAGGCACTAGCGGTAATGATAGTTTAACAGGGAATACAGAAAATGATACCTTACAAGGATTAGGCGGTAACGACACCCTACAAGGGTTAGACGGAAATGATAGCCTAGTGGGTGGCACGGGTGCTGACAGTATGGTAGGAGGTAATGGTAACGATACTTACAATGTGGACAATACGGGCGATCAAATCACCGAAAATCTCAATGAAGGAACAGATACGGTACAATCATCCATCAGCTATACATTAGGCAATAACCTAGAAAACCTCACCTTAAGTGGTACGGCTAATATTAACGGTACGGGAAATACCTTAAACAACCGTCTTACAGGTAACAGTGGTGATAATAACCTCAACGGTGGTGATGGTAACGATACCCTCAATGGTGCTAGTGGTGCAGATACTCTTATTGGTGGTAACGGCAATGATACTTATACCGTTGATAACCTTGGGGATGTCGTCACAGAAACATTAAACGCTGGTACAGACTTAGTTAACAGTAGCGTAACTTATACCTTAGCCGTAAATGTCGAAAATCTTACTTTAACAGGTACAACTAATATTAATGGTATTGGTAACGCTTTGGCTAACCGTCTTACAGGTAACAGTGGTAATAACAGTCTTAACGGTGGCGATGGTAATGATACTCTTAACGGAGGAGTTGGGGATGATACTCTCATCGGTAGTTTAGGGGATGATTTTTACTATGTTGATAACACTAGCGATGTAGTCATAGAGTTAGCTAGTCAAGGCACAGATACGGTAATTTCTACCATCTCCTATACTTTGATAGCTAATGTCGAAAATCTTACTTTAAACGGTAGTACGAATATCAATGGTATAGGTAATACTTTAAATAACTTTATTACTGGTAACACTGGGAATAATAGCCTTAATGGAGGTGATGGTAACGATACTCTTTTAGGTGGGGATGGAAACGATACCCTCATGGGTGATAACGGTAATGATAGTATTGTCGGTGGCAATGGCAATGATAGTATTGGCGGTGGTGTAGGTAATGATACCATGACGGGCGGTGTTGGCAATGATAGCTATACTGTGGATAGCAGTTTAGATGTAGTTATAGAGTTAGCTAATCAAGGTACAGATTTAGTCTTCTCCTCCCTTACTTATACCCTGACAGATAACCTAGAAAACCTGACTTTAACAGGCACAACGGCTATCAACGGTATTGGCAATACATTGAATAACCTTATCACCGGCAACAGTGGCAATAATAATCTCAGTGGTGGTGACGGTAACGATACCCTCAACGGTGGCAGTGGTAATGATACCCTAACCGGCGGTAGTGGTAATGATACCCTAGACGGTGGTATTGGTGCAGACAGTATGGTAGGAGGTTTAGGAGACGATACCTACTCTGTCGATAACACCAGCAGCGATCGCATTGTGGAAGCCTTAAACGAAGGCACAGATTTAGTATTCTCCTCCGTCACTTATACTCTAGCTACTAACTTAGAAAACCTCACCTTAACAGGTATAGAGAATATCAACGCTACCGGTAATATTTTAGATAACCGTATCACCGGCAACAGTGGTAATAATAGCCTTAACGGTGGTGATGGAAACGATACTTTAACAGGAGGTAGTGGTAATGATACCCTCAACGGTAGTACTGGTGTTGATAGTATGGTAGGAGGTTTAGGAGACGATACCTACTCTGTCGATAACATCGGCGATATGGTGGTAGAAATTGCCAATCAAGGCATTGATACCGTTTTATCCTCCCTTACTTACACCCTGACAGGTAACGTAGAAAACCTCACCTTAACAGGCACAACGGCAATAAATGGTATCGGCAACACCTTAAATAACCTTATCACCGGCAACAGTGGCGCTAATAATCTCACCGGTGGTAGTGGTAATGATACCCTAACCGGTGGTAGTGGTAACGATACCCTAGACGGTGGTGTAGGTAATGATACTCTAACCGGTGGTAGCGGTAATGATACCTATTATGTCGATAATAGCAGTGGCGATATGGTAGTCGAATTATTGAATGAAGGTACAGATTTAGTATTCTCCTCCGTTACTTATACCCTGACAGATAACCTAGAAAATCTGACTTTAACAGGCACAACGGCTATCAACGGTACAGGCAATACATTGAATAACCTTATCACCGGCAACAGTGGCAATAATAATCTTAGTGGTGGTGACGGTAATGATACTTTAACCGGTGGCAGTGGTAACGATAGTTTAACCGGCGGTAGTGGTAATGATTCATTCCGTTTTAATTCTACTTCTGAAGGAATTGATCGTCTTACGGACTTTAATATAACCGATGACACCCTTCGAGTTTTAGGTAGTGGTTTTGGCGGTGGTTTAATAACTGGTACATTATTACCAACTCAGTTTACCATTGGTTCATCGGCGACTACTTCGGCTCATCGTTTCTTCTATAATTCTAGTACGGGAGGGTTATTCTTTGATTCCGATGGTAGCGGTGCAACGGCGGCGGTGCAATTTGCCACTTTAAGTACTGGTTTAGCCTTGACTAATGCTGATCTTGTGGTCATTTAAAGTTTATAGTAGGGTCGGTATCAACCACCATTAAACCTTGATTTATCAAAATTTTGGGTTTAAAACCCCGTCCTTCTAGGACGGCTTTATATTTCTTAATCTTCTTACCATTCTCAAAAATGTATGTTAATATATAAAGACGAGTTTAAAGTATTAGTTAAATGTTAAAAGCATATCGTTACAGAATCTACCCAACCACTGAGCAAAAAGTCTTACTAGCTAAGTCTTTCGGTTGTTGTCGTTGGTTTTACAACTATGCACTCAACTTAACTAATGAAACTTACAAGGCTACTGGAAAAGGATTAAGTCGTAATGAAATAATCAATAAACTACCTGAATTAAAAAAAGAGTATGAATGGTTAAAGTACCTTCTCAGTCTTTGCAACAGGTAGCTTTAGATTTGTCGAGAGCTTTCCTTCATTTCTTTGAAAAACGGGCAAAATTCCCTAAATTTAAAAAGAAAGGTAACAGGCAATCAATCAGGTTTCCCCAAAAAATTAAGTTAGATGGTGATTATTTAACTTTACCTAAATTGAAAAAGGTAGAATGTAAAGTATCTCGTTTACCTGTAGGTAAATTAAAATCAATTACCGTGTCAGTAAATCCATCTGGACAATATTTTGCTAGTTGTCTTTATGATGACGGTATTGATTTACCATCCCCCCAATCCCCCTTAGTAAGGGAAGAATTAAAGGGGGGTTGTAAAGCAATAGGGATTGATTTAGGCTTAACTCATTTTTGTATTACCTCTGATGGTAGTAAACATGGTAATCCTAAACATTACCGAAAACATGAAAAAAAATTAGCTAGGAGACAAAAACAGTTAGCTAAGAAGCAAAAAGGTTCTAATAATCGTCAGAAAGCCAGAAAAGCCGTTGCTAAAGTACATGAAAAGATAACTAGATGTAGAGAAGATTTCTTGCATAAACTATCACGCAAAATAGTTGACGAAAATCAAGTCATTTGTCTAGAAAATTTAGCAGTGAAAAACATGGTAAAAAATCATAAATTAGCTAAGTCTATTAGTGATTGTGGCTGGGGACAATTCTGCACTATGCTTAAATATAAAGCAGAATCGGAAGGTAAAATTTACCTCGAAGTAGATAGATTTTTCCCTAGCTCTAAAACCTGTAATAACTGCTTACATCAAATAGATAAATTAAGTTTAGATATTAGAATGTGGCAATGTCCTCAATGTAGAACGATACATGACAGGGATATTAATGCCGCTATCAATATCAGGGATGAAGGTTTGCGTATTTTAAAAGCGGTGGGACACATCGCTATAGCTTCTGGAGAGAGAGTAAGACCGAGTAAAGGTACTGCTTTTACAAGGCATCACTCTGTGAAGGAAGAATCCTAGCCGTAAAAGGCGGGGAGTTGTCAATCTCGCTCATGACGCTCATGGTGCAAAGTGATTTTCGTAATTTTATGAAACAAAATTTAGGTAATCAAAGGGATTGGATTTGGCACGGTTGGCATATTCATTATACTTTTCAACGAGTCGCAAAGGAACACAAATCGGTGGATATTCCCATTCTACTTTTACATGGTTTTGGTGCATCCCTGGGGCATTGGCGACATAATATCCCTGTTTTAAGTCAACATCACACCGTTTACGCCCTTGATTTACTCGGTTTTGGTGCTTCCCAAAAAGTCTATACTAACTATGGTGTACCCTTGTGGTCAGAATTAGTTTATGATTTCTGGAATACCTTTATTGCTCAACCTTGTATTCTTATCGGTAACTCCATTGGTTCATTAATTGCTTTAAACACGGTAGTAGAATATCCCATGATAGCTAAAGGTTTAGTTATGTTGAGTCTCCCTGATATATGCGCAAGACAAAAATTAATTCCTCCTAAAATTCAACCCCTTATCAATACCTTAGAAAATTTATTTGCTTCTCCTTTACTTATCCGTCTCATTTTTTATTTAGTGCGTCAACCTAGCATTATTCGCCGTAGTTTGAAACTTGCTTATATAGATCATACTAATGTTGATGACCAATTGGTAAATATTATCAGTCTTCCCCCCCGTGATCAAGGTGCAGTTCGTGCTTTAATTGCTTTAACTAAGTCGGTGAGTAATTTTTCTTTATCAGCCACAGAATTATTACAACAAGTTAACATTCCTATTTTATTACTTTGGGGTAAAGGCGATCGATTAATTCCCCCCACTTTAGCTACTAAATTCTCACAAATCAACCCTAAAATTGAACTAAAATTATTAGATAATCTGGGGCATTGTCTTCATGACGAAAATCCCAATTTATTTCATCAATTATTATTTCAATGGTGGTTCTACCAAGAGTGCTATGTAAATGTATCTAAAGTTACAGAAAGGAATTTATGACTACCCTAATTACCACATCTAATTGGTATATTGGGAAAACAATTTTAGTAAATCAAAATAAAAGCCGACAAATTCGCTATTTTTTAAAGAAAGTATTATCGAAATAACTTGACACTATTTTTTTTCAATAACTTGATATATTTTTACCGTAAATAACTGATCATCCCCTGATTTTCCTAATGTCATTACCTCTTTTTTTGCTTCTATTCTACCTTGACGAGTAATGATTTTTTGACTTTCTAATTCTAAATAACTTATTTCAATTTCTGCCCAGTTTGGCTCGTCTTCTTCCTCATTTTCTACCTTTTCTTGGGCAATAACTCTACCAGTTTTTGGATAAATTAACCATTTTTCGCCGATTTCTTGCCATAAGTTAGCCTCAAAAATTTGCTCTAAATATGATAAACCACTCCAACCTCGATAATAGGGACGCAATTTGTTAATATCTTCAGAATGGTGAATTAATGTATCTAATATATCTAAGTTTAAATGTCCCCAAAATCTACCACTAGGAAAGTCAATTAAAGTCGGTGCAAAACGATGTCCTCCAATATGACTACAACGCCATATTCTCATATTTTCTTTACTATATTCTTTTCTTAATTTTTCATAAATAGGATAGCCAAAACGACTACAGACTATATCCACGTTACCATGGGTGCAAACTAAAATTTCTCTGATATTGTCCGAATTTTGTCGATATTCTTCAAATTCATCAAGATTCGACGATGTAATTAGGCTAATGGCTAAGTCGTTGATTTTGTCAAGGGGTAAAAGATATTCTCTCTTTTCTAGGTTGGCAAATAATTCCGCCGGGCGATGGTAATAAATTATACGGGTTAAGTCTTTTCTTGAGTATATCTTATCAGGTGCAATCGCTAACGGACGAAATTTATCTAATTTTCCTTGAGAGATTAATTCAGACATGAGAGAAACAAAGGGTTTTAATTCTTCTCTGCTAGTCCAAAATTTGGCTTCCCACGGTTGGGGTAATTCTATCATTAACCATTGATCATAACATCCTGCGCTCCCTAATGGATTTTCGCCACTATTTTGAGAGACAAGGTTACAAAATTGGCAATCATTTAGGGTTAACGGTGATTCTAACAACATAAACTACTTCAATTATTTTTTTTTGATCGTATCTTAATCCTGCACTTTTTAGGAATATTTTGCAATAACTTTATTATCTTTTTAGATTCTAGTTTTTCATAAATTCTAATAGTGTTAAATGTAGTTATTATTACTTTTCTCGATACCTATTTTACTGTTGATTATTTAAGGCGATCGCTATAATCATTCCCTCGAAACCTTTACAAAGATTTGAGACTCATCAGTTAAAATAAACGTATATCAAACTTACTAGAGGCAAAAAAAATATGGACACAAGCAGTGGAAAATGTCCAGTAATGCACGGCAGTGTTACTACAAATAGTATGTCTAATATGGAATGGTGGCCTAAGGCACTAAACCTCGATATTTTGAGTCAGCACGATCGTAAGAGCAATCCCATGGGAGTACATTTTAACTATCGGGAAGAGGTAAAAAAACTTGACATAGCATCCCTCAAACAAGATTTGCACACACTGATGAAGGATAGTCAAGATTGGTGGCCAGCAGATTGGGGACATTATGGTGGTTTAATGATTCGGATGAGTTGGCACGCAGCAGGAACTTATCGTATTGCGGATGGTCGAGGTGGTGCAGGTACAGGTAATCAGCGTTTTGCCCCTCTTAACTCTTGGCCGGATAACGTCAACTTAGACAAGGCTCGTCGTTTACTTTGGCCGATCAAGAAAAAATATGGTAACAAACTCAGTTGGGCTGATCTGATAGCCTACGCTGGTACGATCGCCTATGAATCTATGGGATTAAAAACCTTCGGTTTTGCTTTTGGACGGGAAGACATCTGGCATCCGGAAAAAGATATTTACTGGGGTTCGGAGAAGCAATGGCTTGCTCCTACTGATAATCCCCAAAGTCGCTATTCTGGGGAAAGGGAACTGGAAAATCCTTTGGCTGCTGTAATGATGGGGCTAATCTACGTCAATCCCGAAGGTGTGGACGGCAATCCAGATCCTCTCAAAACCGCCCATGATGTGCGTGTTACCTTTGCTCGTATGGCGATGAATGATGAGGAAACCGTTGCCCTCACCGCTGGTGGTCACACGGTGGGCAAATGTCATGGCAATGGCGATGCAGGGTTACTTGGTGCCGAACCAGAAGCCTCCGAAGTGGAAGATCAAGGCTTAGGTTGGATTAACAAAACTCAGCGTGGCATTGGGCGTAACACCGTCACCAGTGGCATTGAAGGGGCTTGGACGACTTACCCTACCCAGTGGGATAACAGTTATTTCCACTTACTGCTTAATTATGACTGGGAATTGAAGAAAAGCCCAGCAGGTGCGTGGCAGTGGGAACCCATCAACGTTAAAGAAGAGGATAAGCCTGTGGATGTAGAAGATCCCTCTATCCGCCGTAACTTGGTTATGACTGATGCTGATATGGCGATGAAAATAGATCCTGAATATCGCAAAATTTCCGAGCGCTTTTATCATGATCCTGAATACTTTGCTGATGTTTTTGCACGGGCGTGGTTTAAACTAACCCACCGAGATATGGGTCCCAAAACTCGCTACATTGGTACAGAAGCCCCCCGAGAAGACTTAATTTGGCAAGATCCCATTCCCGTAGGCAACAGCAATTATGATGCTCAATCCGTCAAGGAAAAAATTGCTAACAGTGGTTTAAGCATTAGCGAAATGGTATGCACCGCTTGGGATAGCGCCAGAACTTTTCGGGGTTCGGACAAGCGTGGAGGAGCTAACGGGGCGCGTATTCGCCTAACTCCCCAAAAGGATTGGGAAGGTAATGAGCCTGTACGTTTAGCTAAAGTCTTGGCTATACTCGAAGGTATTGCTGAAGATAGCGGTGCAAGTGTCGCTGATGTCATTGTATTGGCTGGTAATGTGGGTATTGAGAAAGCCGCTAAAGCAGGAGGATTTGATATTACCGTTCCCTTTTCTCCAGGGCGTGGTGATGCAACGGACGAGATCACAGATGCTGAATCCTTTGCACCTCTTGAACCCCTCCACGATGGCTACCGTAATTGGCTGAAGAAAGATTACGCTGTTACTCCTGAAGAATTGATGCTGGATCGAACTCACTTGATGGGGTTAACTGCTCCTGAAATGACTGTTTTAGTAGGGGGTATGCGTGTTTTGGGTACTAATTATGGGGCTACTAAACACGGTGTATTTACTGATCGTCAAGGTGTATTGACTAACGACTTTTTTGTGAATCTTACAGATATGAACTATTTGTGGAAACCAGCAGGTAATAACCTGTATGAAATATGCGATCGCAAAACTGGTCAAGTCAAATGGACAGCTACACGGGTTGATCTTGTATTCGGTTCAAACTCAATTCTTCGTGCCTATGCCGAAGTTTATGCACAAGATGACAACAAGGAAAAATTCGTGCAGGATTTTGTAAACGCTTGGGTAAAGATGATGAATGCCGATCGTTTTGATCTATAGCAGATAACGAGTTGATTAGGACGTTTTGAGATTCCTCTCGTTATCTCGGAATGATAACTATAGATTTTGAGAATGTCTTAACTAACCGGTTTATTGCTATAGCTTAAGCCTAATACTAAATCTCCGTATCAGAGTAACACAATGTTTGCTATATTTAGGATTAGATGCGTGTTGGGAAGCAGTTCTTAGCGAGATCGCTCTTTGTTGGTTTCTAAAACCTAGACTATATTTCTGTTTTAGATTTAGATTACTCCCGATGAGAGCCTTGCTAGATTTGCTTCATCAATTTAGATCTTATACTTGTGTTTTATAATGTTCTTAGTAAGGCTTTAGCTGTTATTTATCAAGGGTTATAAATTCTTTATAGAACCCATTTGGTATCTTTTTTAGAAGAATTACATAGTAATGATTTGAGAATAAATGCTTTAATCTCGTCAAAACCTTTTGTTATTTCGGTTACAGATGTAAATATCAAATAGGTTCTATACCGGCTTTATTTTTTCTTTGCTGCAATCGCCAATCCTGCACCCTTTACCTGTCTCAATTGATCCATGACGGCGACAACAACGCCATGAGATACTTTTTCGTCGGCGTTAATAATTACCATTCCCTGCTGATTGTTAGGGATTAATTTTGTCACTGCACTCGGTAAACTATTGACTTGAACGGGTTGTTTATTTAAGAAAACCTTGCCATCGGCTTGAATGGTGACATTGATTTGGGCAACTTTTTGCGATTCAGTGGTTTTTGCCGAAGGTAAATTAACGGGTAATCCTTCTGATCGAATTAAAGAAACACTGGATATAATAAAGAATGCCAAAATCGAGAAAATAGCGTCAATCATTGGCACAAGATTAATTTCCCCTTGTACCTCTTCCCGTTCATCTATTTGCATATACTTTTTCTCCTTTTTCGTAGATACGACGATATAAAAGTTCTAATTGCCCTCCCCATTCTTGAATTAAAGCGATTTGACGGAGATAAAGAGAACGAAAAACATTAGCAAACATTAAAGTAGTGATCGCTACCACTATTCCCATAACTGTAGAAATTAAAGCCTCACTAATACCTCCAGTTACTCCAGTGGTGCTTGTGCCTCCTGTGTTACCTAAATCAAGGGATGCAAAGGATTGCATTAAACCTAATATTGTGCCTAATAACCCAAATAAAGGAGCAATAGTGATCACGGTTTGAAAAAAAGTGTTAAATCTTTTTAATAAAGGTAACTCTGCTTGAGTCGCTGTTTCTAACGCTAAACGAAACTCTGTTGCATTTGCTTGTTCTAATTCTAAGGCTTCTAAAAAAATACGAGCTGTAGGTAAATCAGCATTTTTTCTTAACTTGGCGATCGCAGTTACATAGTCAGAACGATAAATTTTCAAAACTTCTTTGATTAAAGGTTTTTCCCTTGATTTAATACGATTCCAAAACCAAAAACGCTCAATAACTAAAGCTACCGTCATTATTGAGAAAGCTACAAGAGGAATTGAGACAATACCCCCAGCGACTAAAAATTCATATGCCGACATTGATTCTAACATCGATTTTTCAAGTAATAGCAAATTTTTATTAATTATTCTAAGATTCTAAATATAGCAAAGTTTGATAACTAACGCAAATAAATATCAATAACTGTCATCAATTTTGGAACATTATCAGCAAACATAAAAATCTTAAGTTAGTTTAGGGAGTGAAAATTACAAAATTTTTGTGAATTAATTATATTAATTGAGTAGGAGAAAAAACAAATTATAATCCCATTTTAAAATTAATTAATGGGGATCAAACCTCGAAATTTCATTTACCATTAGGGAAAAATAATCCTGAAATATTTTGGACAATTTCTTTATTATCTCAACACTAACTGTACTTTTCTAAGTTTTATGTATCTTGAATTTACAGACAAATAGAGTATGTTTAGCCATAAATTTAAGGGATATTTACTAGATATTTTTCAATGTCATCAAGAATAGCATTTATAGCAAAAATATCTGAATTATGCCAGTGAAACCCCACTAAATAAACTTTATCGAGTTGAACCACATTGAGTTGATTCCATAGTATATTACGTCTTAATTTATCTAAAGTAGTTTGATCATCTTGTCTTTCCCAACTGACAAAAAAAAGAACATCACCATCAATATCCGAAATTCTTTCTAAGGAAATATTATCAATATAAAAATAATCTCCTTTCTGTGACTCAGGGTGCTCAAATCCAATATCTTTTAAAACAGAGCCAGAATAATGATTTTCTCCATAAGCCCAAATACCATACTCCGATGAAGTATTTGCTACAGAAATTTCCATCGAATTTACAGAATCACCAAGTTTTTCTTTAATTTCATTTACTCGTTTCCAATACTCATCCATTAATTGACTACTTATATCTTCTTTATCAAGTATTACAGCTAAATTATTTAAACGCTCTTTCCAAAAAGAAGGTGCTGACGGATAATCAGTCTTAATCATTACAGTGGGAGCAATGTGAGAAAGTTTACTATATATTTGTTTTAACTGAGTATAAGAAATAATCAAATCTGGTTTGATCTGTAAAATTTTTTCCAGATTTGGTGAATCAAACGCACCTACAGACTCTATTTCTGGTAGCTTATCCTCAAGATATTTAGGTGTGGGAAAACCAGTGAACTCAGTATGGGCGATCGGTATAACTCCTAAAGCAATACTATTGGCTAAATCATATGGGTGAAGGATTATAACTTTTTTAATATTTTTAGGAATACAAGTTTCTCCTAACTCATGTTTAATCACACGGCAATTTTTTTCTGGGGATTGAGATGGTAAAGAATTATTATTTTCTAAATTTTGGGGATTGCAACCACTAATAAATAGTATTGTTAACAAACTAAATAAATAGCGTGAAAAACAGAAAAAATTTTTCATTCAATCCTCCATTAAAATTGTACTGAAAATGAGCCAATAAGGCTAAAGGGTTGTCCTGGCTCAATCCCTGTCTGATTTCCCGTTACCGATTGAATGTAATCAACATTAGAAATATTTTTAAAGTTGAGAGCAAAACGGTAGTTGTCACGGCGATAAAAAATAGCTGCGTTACCAATGATATAGTCGCCTACTGTATAGCTGTTTGCTAAATCTCCATAACGATCACCAACATAATTAAAACCGGCGCCAAATCCTAATCCTTCTAAAGTTCCTGATTGAATTTCATAAGTCATCCACAAACTCGCCATATTATAGGGAACTCCAAACAAACGATTATTAACAAAATCGGGATCAGTATCCTGTGTTACTTTGGCATCTATGTAAGAGTAAGAACCGATAATATTCCAACCGGGTAAAATCTCACCGACAATATCAAATTCAATCCCTTGGCTTTGTTGTTCTCCTATGGCAGAAGAAAAGAGCAGATTGACAGGATCAGTAACCGCCACATTCTGCTTGGTAATATTAAAATATGTCAATGTTCCTAGTAATTTTTGGTCAAATAATTCTGTTTTGATTCCCACCTCGAATCCTTCTCCCCGTTCAGGTTTTAGGGGATTACCACTGGCTGTTGTGGCCGAGCTAGGATCGAAGGATTGAGAATAATTAGCAAAGAGACTGAGTTCTGGAATTAGGCGATACAACAAACCTATTCTTGGAGTCACAGCATCATTGCTTTGTTCCAATCTTCCTCCATCAACAAAACCAGTTTGCACATTCGTTGTGTCTTGACTCACGGTGTCATAACGTAATCCAGCAACCAAAATTAAGTTGTCGAAGAAGGAAATTTGATCTTGAAGATAAATACCTAAGCGACTAGAAGTATTCAGGGTGTTATTAAAAGGTAACAAATCAGCACGACTAGGTTTAGAAGCGAGATTGTAATCTGGATTAAAGATGTTGATGGAAGAAGGACCACCAAAGAGTGAGATAATTCTGTCCTCATTGTGATTCAGGTCAATCCCTGTCAATAATTCATGTTTAACTGATCCCGTTGCAAACTTGCCCACGACACTGGTGTTTAGGGAATATGATTGCTGTTCACCATCTTGATCCGCATAAAAACGGGTGACGGTAGGACCATCAACAGCAAGAGGAAGGGCAACAACGCTGTAGTTATAGTTATAGCTGAGATAACGAAAACCGTTTCGTACTTTCCAGTTATCATTAAAGCGATGTTCAAAGCTATACCCGGCACTAACATAATCCTTGTTGATTGTGTCATTGGGATCGTTAATCACTCGTGATCGAGGAATTGGTGCAACTCCTTTGCCAAATTGACTAATTCCAAAATCTGCAGGTCCTCTATCGTTGATATACTCAACGGAAAACTCCATATCAGTGCGATCATCAATTTTCAAAGCGATAACGGGAGCGATAGAATACCTCTCCATTGCTATGTCAAAGTCTCAGAAACTCCATTCATGTTTATACAACCCATTCAAGCGATACAAAAATTGACCATCACGACTTAAAGGACCAGAAAGATCAAAACGAGGACGTACTAATCCATAATTACCTAGTTGAAGTTCTATTTCTGCAAAAGGTTCATTTAAAGGTTTTTTCGACACCAGATTAATCATTCCACCGGGTTGAATTTGTCCGTACAAAATCGAAGATGGTCCTTTAAGCACTTCAACTTGTTCAAGGTTTGCAACCTCTGGAATGGGATCAAAACTCCCGTAAACTCTGTATCCATCCCTTAAAACTGGAACAGAAGTCCCTAAAGGATTACCAAATCCTCGAATATTGAAGTTAGCCGAGCGTCCTTGAGAAGTACTTTGAGAAACCACACTACTAACATTCTGTAAAACCTCCTGAATATTGGTTGCTTGTTGCGATCTAATTACCTGTTGAGGTACAACTTGCACAGAAAAAGGAGTTTCAATAATAGGTGTATCAGTTCGTGTTCCCGTTGAAGCATTAGGAACAAAATATCCTCGTGATTGTTGTGCTTCTTGAGTTGCGATAATCTCAATTTGTGTCTGGGATGTTGCTGTATCTCCAGCCGTCAAACCCAAGACTAAATTAATTTCAGAGGGGATAACCTGAGCAGTGGGGATTCCCGTTTTACTCGTTACCGTAATCCTGATAGCGTCCGAATCAAGGGACGTTGCTCTAATTTCAGTGATGTTGTTACTGGGGTTTTCTACCCTAAACTCCTCCGTTAAAACTGCATCTAAAACGTCAATAACTAGGGTATTTTCTTGAGTGTAGATTAATGGCTGTAAACTGGTGGGGGTATCTGTTTCAAGGATAATTTGTAATCCTTTTTCCGATGATTCTACCCTAATGCCCCTAATTTGTGTTAGATTTTGACTTAAAAGTAACTCTGCTTTTTGAGAAATAGCTTCAATATCACTTAACCTAAGTACTTTATTTTCCAATTCCTCACTTTGAGCAGGAGTAGCCATAAAAGCCATCATTAAGCCCGATAGTAAAAAATGTTGAGAAAACTGATCTAATTTCATCTAGCTATAACTCCTCACAATAATTGAACAGTATTAAGAAAAATTCTTAATTAGACTGACAGTGTTTTTATGATAAGGAATTGACGCTTTAAATTGAGACGCTAGACGGATTTTTTTTAATAACGGTAGAGGGATTGTTATGATAGGCAAATAATGGGCAATCCTTAAAAGCGAATATCTTGCCATAATTGAGCATGACAAAAGTTTCTCAAATGTTTAACATTTTTGGTTGCAATGACAACATATCTACCCCTCCATCTTTCTTGTAAAAGCTGGTAAGTTGAACAAATAATAATATCTGCATCTAAACTTTTATTATCTGCGGTTGGTATTCCTGTGTTTCTAGTTTTTGCCCAGTTTATTGCCGCTAAGTCTAAAACAGTTTCATCAATAGGTAAAAATTCTAGCCATTTTTTCAATTCATTTAAGTTGTTTAATTCCTCATTCGATTATAAATCTTTTGCCCCCTTGATCCCCCAATTTTGGGGTAAGAACAAAACAACTCCCCATACTTGGGCTAAATCATACTGAGGACTCTTTCTCCACTTCTTCTATGTTTATTAACCACGATCGATCGCCCTCTTTCAAACTACTTTGATACTCAACAAACTCCCTTAAATCCTCGTCATTGAGGGGGTTTGTTTTACCTAAATTACTCTTTGGACTTAACTGATAATACCATATTTTCTTAGTGGCAGTTTCCCCAAATAGTTGTAAGGGTTTCTTCTCAAAAAATAACACTACTGTTTTAACTCTTGTTTTTGCCTTATCCTTATCATATTCTCCCTTCTCGTTTCTGGGTACTGCCCAACTTGACCAACGATACTCCCTATCAATGATAAAATTATATTCTTCCCCTTCAAACTCTGCAATCCTGTCTAGTTTAATGGAAAGGTCGATCACGAAATGGCGAACGATCAAGCTTGGCAAGAAGGAATAAAATTAAATTTTTATCACAATCCTTCTAAAGCCGGTATCTGTTTTGCTAATTCCTTCAATTTGTACTCGTCTTACCACTGCTAAAACTGATCATATATGTTATGTACTTCCAGATGAACCCAAATCTTGATAACGAGAAAATTCCTCCTCTTCCCTTTTCTTCCGCCTCCTCCCCCTCTTGCTTTCATCAATTTTCTGATGTCGTCATTTGGTATTGTTAAACCTCTCCTTTTTTTCTACTATTTGTATCAATTAGAATACATAGCCTTCTTTATTTTCCGCAGCATAACTTCTATTTAATAATTCGTTAATGGTAACATCAAAAACAGGTACACCATTAAATACTGTGCCAACTTGGTTTTGATTAAAATGAATCATGGCTACTTTATAAGCCGAATCTGGTAAAGGTAAATATCCCACTTCATGAACTACTTTAGACGCATTCTCAAGATAGAAAGCAACAAAATTGACTAAATCATCATTTTCTTGGGCTTTTTTAGCATTTACATAAATAAATAAAGGGCGAGTTAATGGGCGATAGGAATTATCAATAATTGTGGCATCAGAAGGTATTACTCCCCCCTTGCCGTTATCGATCGCTACGACTTGTAATTTGTCTTTGTGTTCCATATAATAAGCATAACCAAAATAGCCAAGAGAGTTAGGATCTTGTGCTACACCATTAACTAATGCTTCATCATCTTCACTATAAACATAATCTTTTCTACTACCTTTTTCGCCGATAATCGCCTTCGTAAAGTATTCAAATGTACCAGAATCTTCACCCGGACCAAATAGATTAAGGGGTTTATCCGCCCATTGACTATTAACTTGATTCCAACGGGTGATTTTATGTTCTGCCGATGGTTGCCACATGGTTTTCAATTCTTCTACTGTGATGGTTTTTGCCCAATCATTGGTAGGGTGAATAACAACAGTTAAGGCATCAAAAGCAACGGGTAATTCGATATAAGCAATACCGTTTTGTTTGCATTCATCCATAAAACGTTGAGGAATAGGTACAGATGAATTATTAATATCGGTTTTGCCTTCACAAAATTTTTTAAATCCGCCTACAGAGCCTGAAAATTCTGATTCTACTTCAATATTGTTTTTATTAGAAGCATTAAATTTTTCAACAATTAAGTTAGTAATAGGATAAACAGTACTAGAACCATCTACTTTTATATTTCCTGATAATTCAGATTTTGTTCCATTACAGCCCGATAATATAGCTGATAAAATAAAAGCAGAAAACAAAATTTTGTAAGGAGATAGTGAGAGATTATTTATCATAAATCGCCAGTTAATATTTTTTAATAAAACCTTTATGTACATTATAGTAATTCTTAATTAGTTGTCATATTAAATTAGCTCTAATCTTTATAATTGTAAAGAATAATATTTGATCATTTTTACCACCATGAAAGACTGCTATGTCATTTTTTTATTGATATTTTTGCAAAGAAATTATAGATTAACTAAAGAGAAAATTCCTTAATTTATTCTTAACCTTTTTTCATTTTGAGTTTTAAAAATATCCATATTTCTTATTTCTTATCTTACAATATTTGCCAAAAAGAACCTAAATATTTTACAAAATTTTAAGGTCTTAACCTTCTCTTTACCTAAAAAAAGTCAATACTATATTAATATAAAAACTTGAACAGTATAAAAGGAAAAAATTAAGAAAATATCGTGTTTAAAAGAAACAATAGATTAATTAGATCTTTATCAATACTAACTTTTGCCTTAAGTTTAACGGCTTGTGGAGGCGGTGGTGGGACAACTACCACTCCCGAAAAAACTCCTGAAGGAGGAGAAACCAGTAGTTTGAATGTTCCTTTTGAAAATACCGTTAGTTTAACGGGTGCTGGTGCTAGTTTTCCGGCCCCTTTATATCAAAATTGGTTTGTAGCACTAAACCAAAAAGTACCTAAATTACAGGTAAATTATCAGTCTGTGGGTAGTGGTGCAGGAGTTGAACAATTTACTGCCGGTACCATCGATTTTGGTGCTAGTGACACTGCCATGAAAGATGATGAAATAGCAAAAGTTAGTAAGGGTTTTTTAATGTTACCTGTTACCGCCGGTTCCATCGTTTTTGCTTATAATTTACCCGGGGTGGAAGGTTTAAAGTTAAGTAGAGAAACCTATGTCGAGATTGCTTTAGGAAAAATAACTAAGTGGAATGATCCTAAAATTGTGGCTGATAAACCTGATTTAACTTTACCCGATAAACCCATCACTTTTGTACATCGTTCCGATGGTAGTGGCACAACTGGGGTATTTACCAAACATTTAGCCTCTATTAGTGAAGATTGGAAAAAGAAAGTAGGAGAGGGTAAAACTGTTCAATGGGGACCAGATGGAGGAAAATTCCTTGGTGGCAAAGGTAATGAGGGGGTCACGGCTACCATTATGCAAAATCAGGGAGCTATTGGCTATGTCGAATATGGTTATGCTAAAAATAATAAATTAACTATGGCTGCCATTCAAAATAAAGCCGGTCAATTTATTCCTCCTACCGATGAGGCGGCTTCAGAAACTTTAGCTAACGTAGAGTTACCGGAAAATTTACGCGCTTTTATTACCGATCCTGAAGGAGAAAAATCTTATCCGATTGTTACCTATAGCTGGATTTTAGCTTTTCCTAAATACGATGATCCCCATAAAGCGATCGCCATGGAAGCGATGATTCAATATGCTTTAACAGAAGGTCAAAAAGTCGCTCCAGCATTGGGTTATGTACCTTTACCAGCCAATGTTGTCGAAAAAGTAGCAAAAGTAGCTGATCAAATTAGTCCAGATTTCACCATCAAGGTTAACTAAAATTTAACTATCATAGTCTAGGCTAGTTCCAAAATATAAAAGATTAAATAGATTTTTCCTCCTGAGGATTAAAGGATAAACTACATCTAATAAACAAACAACAATAATAGCTTTTAAAATTCTTTTGATACTCAATAAAGTATAACTAAGTAAAATGGCACAGTCCTATTTTTCTAATACAGATAATCTAAAGATGGGAGAAAGATCTCCTTTAGAAAAAATTTTAGATAATGGTTTTAAATGGTTTACCTTTGCCTTTGCTCTTAGCATTGGTCTAATTTTAATTAACATAGCACTTATTGTTATCGTTGCCGCTTTTCCTGGTATTAGAGAATTTAATTTTGGCTTTTTTACTAATAGTAATTGGAATCCTGTTACCGATGAATATGGAGTGATAGCTGTAGTTTACGGGACGATCGTCTCTTCCTTAATTGCTCTTCTCATTGCTATGCATTTGGTAGTAGGTGCGGCGGTGTTTTTAAGTGAAGACTTTATTCCCGAACAAATTCGCATAGTTTTAGTGTTTTTAGTAGAATTATTAGCGGCAATTCCTAGCGTAGTTTACGGATTATGGGGTATTTTTGTCTTAATACCTATTACTAATGTTTTTGGAACTTGGCTTCATAGTAATTTTGGTTGGTTTCCTTTGTTCAGTAGTGAACCGGCCGGAGCGGGAATGTTACCTGCTGGAATACTTTTATCTATCATGATTTTACCAATTATTATTGCCATTTCCCGAGACTCTTTAGCTTCATTACCCCCTGATTTACGTCAAGCATCTTTAGCATTGGGGGCTACCCGTTGGGAAACTATTTTTCGAGTTTTAATTCCTAGTGCGATTTCTGGCATTATGGGCAGTGTTATGTTAGGGTTAGGTCGTGCTATGGGTGAAACGGTGGCAGCAACAATGATTATCGGAAATGCTAACCGTTTAAGTATTTCTATACTAGATCCTGCTAATACCATTGCTTCCTTGATGGCTAACCAATTCTCGGAAGCTACTGGGTTACAAATTTCAGCATTAATGTATGCTGGTTTAATTTTGATGATTTTAACCTTAATTGTCAATATTCTCGCAGAATATATCGTTCATAAAGTTAAAGCCAAATATGAATAAATTAATGGATTAAAACAATCAAGTAATAGGTTACATTCTTTTACCACAAAACGTAATTACAACGGTGGCTAAAGTAGCCGATAAAATTAGTCCAGATTTTACGATAACTGTTAACTAGAATTTAACCTTGATGGTCTAAATTTATAGAAAGTAATTAAGACACTGAGAAAGGAAAACTGAAAATTAACTATTTTTAAATTTTAAGATTGAATTTCCTTCAGGTAGTAACATTATTAATGTTAAGATGGTAACAATTACTACAAAAATTAGATTAAAACGAAAAAATCAAAAGTTAATGGTTAATTATTAATTATTTAGTGGTGTTCTTATTAATAAAAAGATAACTAAAAAATGACACAATCCGATTATTCTAATACAGATAAGATAATGATGGGAGAGAGATCTCCTTTAGAAAAGACTTTCGATCAGGGTTTCAGGTGGTTAACCCTTGGTTTTGCCATAAGTATCGGTTTAATTCTAATTAGTATAGCGGTTATTATTGCCGTTGGTGCTTTTCCGGCTATTAAACAATTTAATTTTAGTTTTTTTACTAACAGTAATTGGAATCCCGTTACCGATGAATATGGTGTTATAGCGGTAATTTATGGTACAATTGTTAGTTCTTTAATTTCCCTTATTATTGCCATTCCTTTAGGAGTAGGTGCTGCGGTTTTTTTGAGTGAAGATTTTATTCCTGAACAAATCCGCACAGTTTTAGTTTTTTTAGTAGAATTATTAGCGGCAATTCCTAGCGTAGTTTATGGACTTTGGGGTATTTTTGTTTTAATTCCAATTACTACTGTCTTTGGTACTTGGTTAAATCAGAATTTTGGTTGGTTTCCTCTGTTTAGTAGTCCGCCAGCAGGACCGGGTATGTTACCGGCAGGGATAGTTTTATCCATCATGATTTTACCGATTATTATTGCCATTTCTCGTGATTCTTTAGCTTCTTTACCCCCTGATTTACGTCAAGCCTCTTTAGGATTAGGGGCAACTCGTTGGGAAACCATTTTTCGAGTTTTAATTCCCGCTGCTATTTCCGGTATTATGGGCGGTGTCATGTTAGCTTTAGGTCGTGCTATGGGTGAAACTATGGCTGCAACTATGATTATTGGTAACTCAAACCGTTTAAGTATTTCTATACTAGATCCTGCTAATACCATCGCCTCTCTAATTGCCAACCAATTCGCAGAAGCCAGTGGTTTACAAATTTCAGCTTTAATGTATGCTGGTTTAGTTTTAATGCTTTTAACTTTAATTGTCAATATTCTTGCTGAATATATCGTTAATCAAGTTAAAGCAAAATACGAATAACAATGAACAATGAATAATTATTATATCTGTATTTATATTTATTAAAAATTAGTTTATATGATTACTACTACGATCGGCAGTTTAAAAAAGAATTCCTCCAGTCCTAGAGTTATACTAGGAACGGTGATGACGGGATTAAGTGGTTTATGTATGATCTTAACTTTAATCCCTTTAATAGCAGTACTTTTCTTTGTCTTTGTACAAGGTTTTAGTCGCCTTGATACTGATTTATTTACCCAATTACCGCCTCCTCCTGGTTTAGATGAAGGGGGTTTAGCCAATGCTATTATCGGTACTCTTGTCGTGGTTGGAATAGCAGTAGTAATTGCGGTACCTGTAGGAGTTTTAGCTGCCGTTTATCTCTCAGAATTTAGTCACGGCAATAAGTTTGCCACCAGTATTCGGTTCGCTACTAACGTCCTTAGCGGTGTTCCCTCTATTATTGCAGGGATTTTTGCTTTCGGTTTATTAGTATCTAGTGGTATTGTTGGATTTTCTGCCATCGCTGGAGGTGTTGCTTTAGCGGTATTGATGTTACCGACTATTATTCGTACCACCGATGAGGCTTTAAAAATTGTACCTCAAGAAATTCGTTGGGCTGCCCTAGGAGTTGGTGCTTATAACTATCAAACGGTTTTAAAAATCGTCCTTCCCGCCGCTTTACCTGGTATCGTAACTGGTATTACTTTGGCGATCGCCAGAGCTGCTGGAGAAACTGCACCTTTAATTTTTACCGCATTATTCTCAAACTTTTGGCCTAATATTTCCCCTCAAGGATTAGCCGAGCCCATCGCTACGTTATCGGTATTAGTTTATAACTTTGCGATTTTACCTTTTAAACCCCAACAAGAATTAGCTTGGGCAGGGTCATTGATTTTGGTATTATTAGTATTAGGTACGAGTATTTTAGCTCGTTTAGCTACCCGTAGAAAAGTTTATTAAGTAAACTGAAAATATTTGTATTAAAAAAAACAAGTGAACGAGCAAACTAAAAAAAATTATTAATTAAATAAATAAATAAATAAAAGAGAAAAAATGCAAGAGTCACTAAGGAATGATGAAGAATTGTTAAGGCAATCAGTAATAGAATTAATGGATGTCGATATATTTTATGGTACTTATAAAGCCGTTAAAGAAGTAAATCTCAACATTCCTAAAAACAAAATTACTGCTTTTATTGGACCTTCTGGATGTGGGAAAAGTACAATTTTAAGGTGTTTAAACCGCTTAAATGACTTAATTAGTTCTTTTAAACTCAAAGGTAGAGTTACCTATCACGGACAGGATTTATACGCTAAAGATATTGATCCTGTTGAAGTAAGAAAACGTATAGGTATGGTGTTTCAAAGACCTAATCCTTTCCCAAAAACTATTTATGATAATGTTGCCTATGGTGCCAGAGTTAATGGCTATAAAGGTGATTTAGACGAGTTAGTGGAAACTTCTTTACGCCGTGCCGCTTTATGGGATGAAGTTAAAGATAAATTAGGGGAAAGCGGTTTTTCGTTATCTGGGGGACAACAACAACGATTATGTATTGCTCGTACTGTTGCTGCCCAACCAGAAGTAGTCTTAATGGATGAACCTTGTTCTGCTCTTGATCCTATTTCTACTTTAAAGATAGAAGAATTAATGCAAGAACTTAAGGAAAATTATACCATTGTTATTGTTACTCATAATATGCAACAAGCCACTAGAGTTGCGGATATGACTGCCTTTTTTAACGCCGAAGCAGTGGGTAATAAAGGTAATAAAGTCGGTTATTTGGTTGAATTTGATCAAACTGAAAAAATCTTTAGTAATCCTGAAGAACAATCCACAAAAGATTATGTTAGTGGTAGATTTGGTTAATAATTAGGAATTGTATCCAAAATTTTTCGGATGAATTATAAGCCCGTTAATCTATTTTCTTAGTCTTTTTCGGTTTAAGCTTATCGTGGATATTTATTTCAAAATATGCGTACTAATGCCATTCAATTACCACTAATTCCTATCATTAATGAATTAATCAAAAATAATCCCGATACTATTTCCTTAGGGCAAGGAGTTGTTTTTTATCCTCCTCCTCCTGAAGCCTTTAATCAGATTAACAATTTTCTGGAAAATCCTTTAAATAATTTATATCAATCAGTTCAAGGAATACCTCTTTTATTAGCACAAATAAAGGAAAAATTAGCAGTAGATAATCATATTTTAGTTGATGATCAATTATCAATTTTTGTTACCGCTGGTTCTAATATGGCTTTCATGAATGCAATTTTAGCTATTACTAATCCTGAAGACGAAATTATTATTTTATCTCCCTATTATTTCAATCATGAAATGGCGATTAGATTGGCAAATTGTACACCCATAATTGTAGAAACAGATGATCAATATCAACCAAATATTAATAAAATTGTTAGTGCTATCACTTCAAAAACTAAAGCGATTGTGACTATTTCTCCTAATAATCCCACAGGTGTTGTTTATTCTAAAAATGATTTATTAATGATTAATCATATTTGTGGAGAAAAAGGTATTTATCATATCAGTGATGAGGCTTATGAATACTTTATTTATAATCAGGTTAAACATTATTCACCAGCTTCTTTTGCTAATAGTTATAAACATACAATTTCTTTATTTAGTTTATCGAAAGCCTACGGTTTTGCTAGTAGTCGTATTGGTTATATGGTAATTCCTCAACATTTAGAAATGGGAGTCAAAAAAATTCAAGATACTATTTTAATATGCCCCCCGGTAATTTCTCAATATATCGCATTAGGAGCCTTAAAAATAGGCATTAATTATTGTCAAAAATATTTATTAGAAATTAATAAAGTACGAAAAATAATGTTAAGTTCCTTAGAGCAAATTAGTGAAATTTGTCAAGTAAGTCAATCTGATGGAGCGTTTTATTTTTTCCTAAAAATTAATACTAAAATGAATTCTTTTGATTTAGCTAAAAAACTAATAGAAAATCATCGAGTAGCTGTTATACCCGGTACAACTTTTGGTGTCGAAAATGATTGCTATTTAAGAGTTGCTTATGGTTCATTAAACTATGAAACAGCATCCATCGGAATCCATAGATTAATTGAAGGTTTATCAAAAAAATTTAGAATTTAGAATCAAGAAATTTGCTCATTGCACTTAAGATATTTTTTTTTGAATTCTTGTTTCTTGGGGTTTAAATCCCTTGCCACACCTAACACCCAACACTGCGGCACCTTTACACCACCGAAAATTTGATACCTCTTGATGGTTGGGAATTAGAAATTAAGCGGTAAAGATGTCTATTCCTCGTTGCTCATTATTTATCGCTTCTCTTAGGTTATGACACAATTTTTCAACTTCTTTTAAGCCTTCTTCTCGGTTATTATTTGCCAATTTTTTCACAAAGGCACTACCCACAATTACGCCATCTGCACCCCATTGTTTCATTTGTATTGCTTGGTTCGGTTCAGAAATACCAAAACCTACCCCTATGGGTTTCTCCGTGACGCTTTTTAACTTACTAATTAAATCTTCTACTCGACTTTCTACTTGCGATCGCATACCAGTAACACCAGTGACACTAACTAAATAAATGAAACCCTGAGATTTTTCGGCAATATGCTTAATTCTATCTATAGGAGAAGTTGGTGCAACTAATAAAGTCACTTCAATACCAAATTTCTCCGCTATTTCTAAGAAACTTTCGGCTTCCTCTAAGGGTAAATCAGGTACAACTAAACCCTTAACCCCAACATCAGCAATGGTTTTCAGGAAATTTTCTACCCCTCGATAAAAAATAGGATTGTAGTAAGTAAATAAAATAATGGGGATGCTAATTTCATCTTGAAGATTTTTGACAATTTCTAGCACATCATTTAAACATACCCCATTTTTTAAAGCACGAGTAGCTGCTGCTTGAATTACAGGACCATCCGCAAGAGGATCAGAATAAGGCACACCTAATTCAATCATATCGGCACCATTATGGGCTAAAATTTTAATAGCTTTAACAGTTGTTTGTAAATCAGGATCTCCAGCTGTTATAAAAGGAATTAAAGCACATTTATTTTTGTCTTTTAATTGTTTAAATCTTTCAGAAATTGATGTCATTTTTTAATAGTTAATAATTAATAGTTAATGATCAAAGTAATTCATAACTGTTCATTCCTAATTCCTTGTTCCCCTAATTTTTCATCAACTTCTCTATCTCTTCAGGAGACATTTTTTCTAATTGTTTAGCAAAAAAAGCGTCATCATAATCTTTTACTTGTTGATGATAAGTCATATTATTAGTAAAAACTCGGAATAAATAAGTTGATACCCAACCAATTAAACCTAACACTAAAACTCCCTGACTCCAAATACCGGCTTGAGTCGAATCAACTCCTAAAAATTTAAAAACAACATAGACTAAACCCCCTAAAAAAAACACTCCTAAAGCAATGAAAATAGCATCTATTCTTCTCATAATTAAGTCCTAATTATCTTCTTATTTAAGCTTTTTTCTTATTCAGTTAATTCTCGGCGATGAGGACGAAAATTTAAAAATGGACTTAATAATATCATGCCCGGAAAAGAAAAGAACACCATAAAATACATAAATCCTCTTTCAAAAGAACTCGCTACATACCATCTTTTATTCAGATAAAAATAAACCCCACCCGGAAGTGCTAATAAATATAAACCACTAAGACTTAAATATAAAATAGCGGTGATAATGGTTTCTAAGTCAATATTTTCAATGTTTAATAAGTTTTCCATAATTATTGCTGATTTTCGTCTCACTTTTCTCTACTTCTTTAAGTTACTATATCTCAATTTTTGGCTTAATTAATTATTTATCCTTTACTTGATCTAAAATTAATTGTTGTACTTTGGCGATCGCCGGATTTAATTCATAAGTACGTCCAAGTCGATTAGTTAAAAATGCTTCTTGTTCTTGTTTAATCATCGCCACATCTTGACGCACTAAACCATCTAATAATCCTTTAGCCGCACCAAAAAGACTATTTTTCACCAAGCGACGAAAAGTAACCGGTAACTTATGTAAACGCCAAAAAGCCTCTAAAGATGTAAAATGAACTAAATAAGCCTTCGTGGTAGTTTCATTTATCGGACAAAAAAGGCAGTAAATTTTAAAATCCTTACCTAATGTAGAACTCCAATGAGGATAACCATAGCTTACTATCAAAGGTTCAGGATGTAAACGGCGTAAAGCAGGAAAAAATAACTGAGAAATTGACCAAATTTTATCAATACGATAGTAACTTTGAGCTTCATATAACACATCCACCCGATGATCATTAATGGTAATTTCTTTTAAGGAAGCCGAAGCCCATGCCTGATAATTGTCATGTAAATGCCCATGATACATATCCATCAAATTTTCAATAAGATAAGAAAAATGACCAGGACAATCAATAGTAGTCATACTACCGATATAGTTTAAATGCTCCCATTCAGGTAATCCCATCGGTGAAATTTTCTTCCTATCACCATCCCCCGGAAATAACCAAATAAAACCATCAAATTCTTTGACAGGATAACGTCTTAACTGACAATTAGGTAACTTTTGTTTCTCCGTTAAATAAGGTACAAAAGAGCATTTTCCCTCACCATCAAATCGCCAACCATGATAAGCACATTCAAGATCATTATCAACTACTTGACCATCACTTAATTTTACCAAACGATGGGGACAGCAATCCTCTAAAGCCTGAATTTCACCTTTTTCATTACGGAAAAGTACGATATTTTCATGCCATAAAGTAACACCCAAAGGCTTATTTTTTACTTCAGAGCTACTAGCTACCACATACCAGTGATTAAGATTTATACCGCAAGTGCGTATATTTGGTTTAACGTCTAATTGTCCCATCAATAATAAGAATAAGTAATAAATAAGTAGGTAAGTAAAATTTATTGTGGATTTTATTTTTCCCAAGCCCTTGACAACAAGAGGTAACAAGGGGCTCCCATCTCCTCATCTCCTCATCTCCTCATCTCCTCATCTCCTCATCTCCTCATCTCCTCATCTCCTCATCTCCTCATCTCCTCATCTCCTCATCTCCTCATCTCCTCATCTCCTCATCTCCTCATCTCCTCATCCCTCTTGAAACGGGCATCTTGCCTCTAATTCCTAATTTTTGGAAACCCGAATACCAAAGATGAGATCTTGATTATCTCTGATAAATTGCTCAACTTTTTCTCGCAAAAGAGGTACAGATTTATGAGTGATAATATGGGTTTTAAATTCCTGCCCTTCACTTAAATGTTTCCCATAGGCAGATTGTAGATAAACTCGATAATTTTCATCATTGCTTAAATGTACTTTGAAAAAAGCCAAAGCCATCGAATTAGTATATTCATCTAATAGATAAGGTGAAGGTAAAGTTAAATTACCCACAGTTTCCACTAAATCAGTGATACCAGCATCTAACTGAGAAAAATCAACGTGTGCTTGGCCCTCTTGTAGTTGAAAATAAGTATTTTGACTTTTGAGAAAGGGAAAAGTTCGAACTTGTTCAAAAATAAAGGGAGTAGCTGGATCGTAACTACCGGCCCCAAAAAAAGTGGGTATTTCTACCTCATTTAACCCATTTACCCCAAAAAGAGAAGCATTAACGGGATTAAACGTAAATGCCGCTTTTACTCTGGGATCTCGAAAATCATAATCTTTTCTAGGTAATTGTAAAGCTCGACATTGTAACAAAAGAGAATTATTTAAGTTGCCGATTGCTAGGTTACAACTATTTTCAAGGTGTTCAAAATCAATTTTAGCCCCCGCTACCGCCAAAGCCGTATAACCCCCAAAAGAATGCCCAGCAACTCCCACACTATTTAAGTTTAAATTCCCCCCAAATTGACTACCATTTAAACGGGTTAATTCATCTAATAAAAAAGTAACATCTTTTGGTCGATCAATAAATTCATTAAGGAGGAAAATTTGACGAGAAAATCCAGCTATGAAATCTTGTGTTTGACGAAGATCACTACCCGGATGTTGAGGCATTGCCACTACATAACCATAGGAAGCCAAATGACTAGCAATTTTAGCAAAATCTTCAGGACGAGAGCTTAAACCGTGAGATAATACAATAACAGGATTATTCGGAGTTAATTGTTGAGGTTGATATAACTCTACATAAAATTTTCGATTTCTTTGGGAATCAAATAAATTTAAAGTACTATTCTTAATCGGTAAAGTTCCGGGTTTTCTAATGTCCGTTAATTGGTTAAAATCAACAGGAGCACTAGACTTCGTTTCTATAGTGGCTAAATTTACTATTTCAGAATTAAATAACTCACTACCTTTAAAAACTAAATTAATTTGATTACTATATCTCAATACTTGGGAAATGTTAACTTGAACATCTACGGATAAATTTCGTAGTACATTAATTAAAGTTAAACCATCTTTTTCCATAGAGGCTTTGACTAATGCACCTCTGAGAATATGTTTGCCATTACGCCCCCCTCTAATGTTAATTACTGAACCAAAATAATTAAGTAAGCGTTCACCTTCATCTGTATTTAAAATACGAGAAATTAATACAGGATCTACTATGACAGGAGTAGTTAAAGCCCTTCTAAACTCTGCGGTTTGTTCTTGATTAACCCTTGCCAAATTAAGATAAAAACCTAAGTTTTGATTAATAGTACCATCTTTAGCAAATTGTTCCAAAGAATTTACTCGTAAATTGGCAATAAACGGAGTATAAACAAACAGAATATTCTCAGCAGCATAAACTTTTTTAATATCTAAAGCACCTAAACTAAGAATACTTAAAGTTAAAGCTGTGAGTTTACGATGAAAATAACCCTGAGTCAAGCTCATAAAAATCAAGTTAATATTTATTTTTAGTAATTAAATTAATCTTAGTTCAGAGTGCAAAATTATATCATTTTTGTTTAACTCAGAGGTATAAGATTGAAGGTTTCAATTATATTTCAATACCTAGGTTGATTTGAAGAATAAAACCACCTGAGTTCGATAAAAAAATTCTTGAGGTTAATAGTTGCAGGTTGCAGGTTTTTATTAAAAGGTTTTAGGTTTTAGAATTAATTTGATACCTAACACCTAACACCTAAAATCTAATTGCGTAGTTTTTTTATTCATCTTGTAGCGGTAATTCTAAATTTGACTCTAATTCCGCTTTTTGTTGTACTTTTTCTCTAGTTTCAAAAGTTAAAGGTACTTTCTCCAATTCAGGTAAAGCCACTAATTTACGACGTTTTTGAGTCCGTTGTTGAGTTGTAAAGATTGGTAAAGGTTGTTCTTTTGATTGTTCATCTAACCAATAATTAGCAACAGGTAAAGTATGTTCTAAATCTTCTAATAAACGAGGAATAATCATCACCGCATTTAATTCCCCTATTCTTTCCGCTTCTACCATTCCTGCTTCAATGGCTACAGCTACATTCGCTACCGATCCTCTGATAATAGCCGTACATAAACCAGCACCTATAGTTTCGTAGGAGGCTAATTGTACATCCGCAGATTTTAACATCGCATCTGCCGCCCCTACCATAGCGGGAAATCCTTTGGTTTCAATTAAACCAATAGATCTATTACTTAATCTACTATAACCTCGTTTTTGTTGTGCTTCTACCACCAAACGACTACCAATAGGAAATATTGCCTCTAAATTAGGCATCGGACGAGCAATCACTAATTTTGTGTGTAATTGCCCTATTTGTTCTGCCATTTTTGCTCCTTCTTCCACCGCTAAACGTACATCTGCGATATTACCTCTTACAACTGCTGTACAATGACCAGCACCGATTTTTTCATAACCAACCAACAAAACTTCTGCCGACTTAAGCATCATGTCAGCAGTACCAACAATTGCGGGAAAACTTAATGTAGAAACTAAACCGAGGGCGCTATCGGGACTAATCTGCCTATGTCTCATGAATGATATTGAGAATAATTATATATTCTCTTTATATGTAGAACAAAACTCAAAACTCTTTCTTATAATCTAATCATACATTAATAATGAAGAATTTAGAATTTAGAATTTAGAATTTAGAATTTAGAATTTAGAATTTAGAATTTAGAATTTAGAATTTAGAATTTAGAATTTAGAATTTAGAATTTAGAATGAGGCAATGATGAATTAGAAATTAGGAGAAATAAAATTATCAACTATTCACCCCATCACTATTTACTATTTATTACCTAATCACTATTACTTATTACTTATTACCTCCTCTTCCGCCTCTAAAGGAATTAGGCGATCGCCAAAGTTTTACTTATAGAATCAAGGAGTAAAGCGGCTTTATCCGTTTTTTCCCAAGGTAAATCTAAGTCAGTGCGTCCAAAATGTCCATAAGCAGCAACATCTTGATAAAAACGACCATTTCTTTGGGAAGGAAGAGAACACAAGTTAAACATTTGAATAATTCCCGCCGGGCGTAAGTCAAAATGTGCCTTAACTAAAGGTAAGAGTTTTTCTTCAGGAACGGTGCTAGTACCAAAAGTTTCTATAAAAATACTAACAGGTTGAGCAACACCGATGGCATAGCTGACTTGTACTTCGCACTTACTAGCTAAACCAGCCGCAACAATATTTTTAGCTACATAACGAGCGGCATAAGAAGCGCTACGATCGACTTTAGTGGGATCTTTACCAGAAAAAGCACCACCACCGTGACGAGAATAACCGCCGTAGGTATCAATAATAATTTTACGTCCTGTTAAACCAGAATCACCTTGAGGACCACCGATGACAAATTTACCTGTAGGATTGAGTAAAAAACGAGTTTGATCACTAGGTTTAAGTTGTAAATCGTGGAATACCGGATCAACTACTACCTCTTGAACCGCTTCTCTAAGGGTTGCTTGAATAGCTTTATTATCTGTAATATTACCAATAGTAGGAGCGTGTTGAGTTGAAACTAAAATAGTATCAATTCCCACTGGTCTATCATTTTCATAAGCAATGGTAACTTGGGTTTTACCATCGGGGCCTAAATAGGGTAACTCTCCTGATTTTCTGACTACCGCTAAACGTCTGGCGATGCGGTGAGCTAAACTGATGGTTAAAGGCATTAATTCGGGAGTCTCATTACAAGCAAATCCAAACATGATACCTTGATCTCCTGCCCCAATTTGATCAAGTTCATCGTCACTAAGATTTTCTCGTTGTTCTTGTGCTTGATTAACCCCTTGAGCAATATCCGCTGATTGTTCGTCCAAAGCTACTAAAACTGAGCAACTCTCCGCAGAGAAACCGTTACTAGCATCATTATAACCAATATCAGCAATTTTTTTACGAGCTAAATCAATATAATTGACCTGTGCTTTTGATGACATTTCCCCAGTAATTAATACTAAACCAGTATTAACAACTACTTCTGCCGCCACTCGACTATATTGATCTTGAGTTAACAAGGCATCTAAAATAGTATCAGAGATTTGGTCACAAATTTTGTCCGGATGCCCCTCTGTAACGGACTCGGACGTAAATAAATAGTTACGACTCAATTCTTTTTTACCTCAATGATTTTGGATCTAATCTTACATGATCTAAGTTAATATTGCCATAGAGCAAACTATTAAAAAAATCTTCTTGACAACTAAATTGTCTAATTTTTCTTTCAAAATTATTAATTTTATTGTTTATGGGTTAATAATCAGTCTTTTTAGCTGTCAAAAACTCGTTAAAAAATCTGAACAATTAGCTATTATAACTCCAGAAAAAAAACAAAAAATAATTAATAAGATTTACGCTCAACAAAAAACTTTAAATTTATGTAATCAAGAACGAGATAAAGCATTATCAAAAGACTCAGCTAATATATATCTCTTAAATAAGCAACAATATTTAGTAGAAATTTTATGTTTTTTAGGTGCTTATCAAAATAATTATCAATATCTTTTATTAAATAACCTATCTTCAGAAATTAAAATAATTGATTTTGTTACTTTTGACAGTAATAGTGATAAATTAAGGTTAACAAATACTAATATTTTAAATGGTACAGCAGAATTTGATTCTCTTAGTCAAACTTTAATTCTCGAAACCAAAACAAGAAGTTTAGGGGATTGTGGTAGTTTTGTGAAATATCAATGGCAAAATTCAGCATTTGTCTTAAAAGAATATCGTCATAAACCTAATTGTGATCAAGTTTTTATTCCTCCTGAAAATTATCCTCTTATTTACCCCTAGAAAAACCATTTTTTGCTCATTTTTTCCATAAGTGAGTGAGTAAAATTAATCGATGCCCTTTATTTTTCTCAAAGCTATAGTAACAATCAGTAACAATAAATAACAATAAGTAACAAAGAGTTTAAACTAAGATCTTGCATGACTTACATTAATACTTAATAGTTAAAGGTGAGCAAATCAATTCTCTTATGGTTAATGCCAATTCTTATACTCCTTACTCATTACTCCCTCTTACCAGTCAATTTGTGGGTAGGTGCAAGATTTGAGTTAAACCCCTTGCCTTGCATTCCTACTATACAATTAATTTTGCATAAATACTTATAAACTGAGTTTGATTTCTTAGTACAAAAGTTCACATGGTAGAATAAAATAAAATTTTTGTAAAGAAATCTTGATCTTATTTAAGTTTAAATTATGATACAAATTAATACTATTGCGAAATACGGATTTTTATTTTTATTACTACTGCCTTTATCGGGCTGTTTTTGGGAAAAGAAAACAGAAGCACAAGAAGAAAAACCCATAACTCAAACTTCTCTTTCTCCATCAGTAGATGTCATTAAAGTTACAAGGGGAGTATTAACTCAACCCAGAGAATATATTGGTACAACAGAACCTATTAAAGAAATTATATTACGATCTCAAGCCCAAGGGCAAATATTAAATTTTAAAGTAGATATAGGGGATAAAGTTACCCAAGGACAAGTGATAGCTCAATTAGATGATACTCTTTTAAAGGCGGCATTATCTAAAGCTGAAGCAGAATTGGTTTCTCTTAACTCCGCAGTGATAGAGGCTCAAGCTGATGTTATTTCCGCTCAAGCTGAGGTAAAATCAAATCAAGTACGTTTAGCTCAGTTAGAAGTTGATGCTAGGAGATTAGAAGAATTATACAACGAAGGAGCGATCGCCAAAAGAGATGTAGAGTTAGCCATAACAGAAGCAAAAACGGCGAAACAATCGGTAAAAGCCTCAGAATCTCAGGTAAATGTTAAAAAAGCGGCGGTAGAAACCGCAAAAGGGAGAATTATTAGTCAAAAAGCTGCCATTGAAGAGGAGAAAAAACGGCTAATTTTTACCCAAATAAAAGCACCAAGTAGCGGTTATGTATTAGAGATATTAAAAGAGCAAGGTAATTTGATTCAACCCGGAGGAGAAATTATTAAAATAGGAGATTTTAGCCAAGTAAAAGTAAATGTTGCTGTATCAGAATTAGAGTTAGAAAAGTTAAAATTAGGCAAAACAGTTAACGTTAATTTAGATGCTTTTCCTGAACAAAAATTCACAGGCATAATTAAGAGAATATCCCCCGCGGCTGAAAGAGATTCACGACAAATTCCTCTAGAAATTTTATTAAATAATCAAGAGCAAAAAATTAATAGTGGTTTATTAGCTAGGGTAAGATTTAGTAATAATGAAACTCCACCTATTTTGATTCCTGAATCAGCTTTAAAAATTGGTAATCCTAGAGAAACAAAACTATCAAATACCGTCTTTCTTTTAGATAATATTAATGGTAATGAACAAGTAATTACTAGAAAAATTACCTTAGGAGAAAATAAAAATGGTAGAGTTGAAATATTAGCAGGATTAAATCCAGATGATCGTTTAATCGTCAGAAGTACTGGTAAAATAGAAAATGGACAAAAAGTAAGATTAAGTGCAATTTCGACTATTAACTGAAATCATAAGTAGGTAAAAAATGTTAGGGTGTTAGGGTATTAGGGGTAATGGGGGATTTTTTACTTCCCGATATCAGGTAATAATAATAAATCTTGAAATAATCAATTTATGATAGTAATAAATAGTAATAAGTTGGTAGCTGGTGTACCACCATTATCCTCAAAAATCCGAATGGTAAAGTTATCTGTTGTTGGGGCGGAGTTATTGAAAGCATAGATTCCCCACCAGTTAATTTGAGTAATAGTATTACTATCCGAAGTTAAAGAGAAATTGTCAACTGCTCGAGTCGTAGTATTAAAGTCACTTTGATAACCACTTGCTAAATTAGGATTACCATTATTAAAAATGGTGATGGCTTGAACTGAATTTACATCTACAGTTAAGGCGAGGTTAGTTAAAGTTGCAAGGGAAAGAGCTAAAGATAAGTTTTGCTTACCCCCCCCGATTTTGATATAAGTTTTGGTGATGTCACTTTTTACTTTGAATTGGTAATTTTTTTATAATTGTACTTTTCGAGAGCAGAATTATCCAGTTTTTTTGATAAAGTTTTGATAAATTAAGTTATGGCAATAATTAAGTATAAATACGCACAACCTAATTTTTAACCGTCAATTAAAGAAGATTCTACCGTTTCTTCAACATTAAGCTAAAAAGTTAACATTTGTTACAGTAAATTTTCTTTAGTTAAGTAATGGACTTTTTTTCTGTTAAAATTATACTCAAATAAGTAAAAAACATTAAATCAAGTTTAATAAAATTGAGATAAAAAATAAGTATATATACTCATAAAAATAGCAAAGTTTATGAAAATTAATATCTCAAAAATGAAGGATAAATTATTGATGATGTTTTAAATAAATATGGTAGCCACTATTAATCCTTAGAAAAAATGTTCTCGTAGAGAATTAAGGAATCGGCTTTTATCATAATGGTAATAGTGTTTTTGATGTTTTTTCTAATCATTGATTTTTTTACCTATAATTTAGGATTACTATATATTGTTTTAAATAGTCAACAATTTAAAATTATCTTTCCATAATTCTTGATTCATTTATCTATTAATTAGGAGATAAAGACTATGGCTACTATGACAATGACTCCACCTAAAAATGCCATCAAAACTCACAAGGTAACATTGGTTTTTCCCAGTGGGAATAAAAAAGTGTTAAATGTGAAAGAAAATGAATATATTAGTGATGTAGCAATTACTGAAGGCATAAAATTACCGTCATCCTGTAACGCTGGAGTTTGTGTAACTTGTACTGCAAAATTGGTAGAAGGTTCGATTATTCATGATCACACTTTTTTAAAACCGAAGGAAGAAGAAGCAGGATTTTTATTAACTTGTCGAACTTTTGTTACCTCAGATTGTGTTATTTTAACTAATCAAGAAGATGCGTTATTAGATATGTAAATAATTTAAAATAGATCATTGACAATAAACAATTATTCTGCATTAAATTAGTGATTTAGTTTCAAAAATTACAGAGAGTTTTTCTTAATTAATACTTTTGATTTTTCAGCATTTTTAATAGATAATAGTAAAGAGATAAAATAGCATTATATTAACTATTAAAATGTCAGAAGTTAGAAAAGCCGTTCAAAAACTTTATAACACATATCCTTTTCCTCCAGATCCATTATTAGATGAACCGCCTCCGGGTTATAATTGGCGTTGGCATTACCAATCTGCTTATAATTTTTGTACGGGAATGAAGCCTCAAAAAGAAAAAATCCGTATTTTGGATGCTGGTTGTGGTACTGGTTCTGGTACAGAATATTTACTATTGCATAATCCTACGGCGGATATTGTTGCTATTGATATTAGTGAAAATGCCTTAGCTACGGCACAAAAACGGCTGGAAAAATCGGGAGTATTAAATAATTTTCAAGGTACAATTACTTTTAAACAACTTCCTCTTGAATCTGTTAATACTTTAGAGGGAAGTTTTGATTTAATTAACTGTGTCGGTGTATTACATCATTTACCAGAGCCTGAAATCGGCATTAAAGCCATAGCGGAAAAGTTAGCCGAAGGTGGTATTATGCACATTTTTGTCTATGGAGAGTTAGGTAGATGGGAAATTCAACTGATGCAAAAAGCCATTGCCTTGTTACAAGGTGATAATCGAGGTGATTATGTTGACGGGGTGAAAGTTGGTAGGGAAATTTTTGCCACCTTACCTGAAGATAACCGCCTAGTCACTAAAGAAAAACTGCGTTGGCAGTGGGAAAATCAAAGAGATGAATGTTTTGCGGATATGTATGTGCATCCTCAAGAGGTTGACTATAATATTGATACTTTGTTTAAATTCATTGCTGTTTCTGGTTTAGAATTTATTGGTTTTTCTAACCCTGAGTCATGGCAATTAGAGAGGTTAATTGGCAAAAATCAAGACTTAATTAATCGAGCAAAAAATTTAACAGATCAACAACGTTATCGTTTGATAGAATTACTAGATCCTGATAATATCACTCACTATGAATTTTTCTTAGGAAAACCTCCTTTAATTAAAGAAAATTGGCAAGATAATCAATTACTAAAACAAGCAAAACCAGAATTAAATCCTTGTTTGTTAGGTTGGGAAAGTAAAAGTTTATTAAACTATCAATTTCATCCTATAACTATTGATGATGAGGAATTTTCTTTTATGCAATACTGTGGTAAAAATCCTGCGGAAAATTTAACAGTAGGAGATATTCTTTCTCAAACTAATTTTACTTTAGATCAAGTTCGATCGCTGGTCAAAAAACAATTAATAATGTTAGTTAATAATTAACAATTAACAATTAACAATTATGGGCAAGATATAGTAATCTTATTTGATTTGTGGCATTTCCCTCGGTAAAAATTTAGAATTTAGAAATGACTTGAGTTTGGGAGTTATTAATATTTAATTTACTACAATCTATTTTCCGATTGCTATATTTATTCCACAATTATTAATCAATCATTTCTCATTCTCTATTCGCCCTTCTGAATTTTTCATTTTTCATTACTGATTATTTTGGCAAGACTAAAATTACGAAACTGAAGTGCTTGTTTTTCAATTTTATCAGCTAAACGATTACAAACAAGATGAGATAACTCGAAAATAAGAGAGTCTTCTACATAATAATAGGCGGAAGTCCCTTCGGCACGACGATTAATAATTCCTGCCTGTAACATTATTTTAAGGTGTTTAGAAACATTTGCTTGACTGGTTTTTGTCTTTTCCACTAATTCTTGCACACACTTTTCCCCATCTCCTAATAAATTTAAGATTTGTAAACGCATAGGGTTGCTTAATATATTAAAATATTCTGCTACTTGTTCGAGAATTTCAGGTGGTACAGATTTAACTACAGTCATAAAACTAGAGATAATTAACATCTATATTTTACTTAGTTCTTGTACTTTTTCCCAATCTCTTTAAGTATGAAGTTAAAATTTATTCTTCTGTTGTAGTTTTGAAAAAAATTTCTCCTCTCATTACTTATTACTTATTAATTTATTAACGTACAACTCCTCTTAATTCTTCTGTTTCAATGGGTTTAATCAAATATAGGCATAATAAATTCCAAAAAATAGCAATTTGTAAAGGTAATTGACGGAAAAATTTAACCAGTTTATTGTTAGTATTTTTCTCGATATTTGATAATTGTAGATTATAGTCAGAACATTTTTCTAAACGAGGAAAAAATTCAGGATGATTAGTATCTAAAATGACAGGAAAAGCTTTGGCCGCTGTGTTATTAGTATTAATAGTAACTTCACGATCATATTGTTGAGCATTTAATCCTACGGAAGCATAAAAATCTGCTCTTTCATGGACTGTTAAGGTATGAGTAGCAAAAACTGATAGTAAGAAAAATCTTGACCATAATTTAGCTTTCCATCCTTTCCACATAGAAGTCTGCGATCGCAATAAAGCGTTAAAAATATCACCGTGACGACTTTCATCTTGACACCAATGCTCAAATTTTTTGAAAATAGGATAGAATTGATATTCAGGATTACGCTCTAAATGACGATACATTAAGATATAACGCCAATAACCGATTTTTTCTGACAAATACACGGCATAAATTACCCATTCTGGCTTAAAGAAAGTATAAACCCGATGTTTGGTTAAATAGCCTAAATCCAAAGAAATGTTAAAATCACTCATGGCTTTATTAATAAAACCTGCATGACGTGCCTCATCCCTTGCCATTAAATGAAAAATCTCTGCCAACATAGGGTTACTCTCTTTTAAACGACGAGATAATTCTTTAAAAAGGATAAACCCCGAAAATTCTGAAGTGCAAGAACGTTCAAGAAAATCTACAAAAGCGGTTTTTGTGGTTTTGTCAATGTTATCCCAACTTTTCTCAAAATCTTCATCTCTAACAAAATGATTTCGGTTATAATCGGTTTTCATTTCCGCAATCATCGCTTTCAATTCTTCCTCTTGAAGAGATAAATCCATTTTGGCGATGGCATCAAAATCAGTGGTATAAAATCTAGGGGTAAGGAGAGTTTCTTTCACAGAGGTTTTTTTTATACCGGGTTTAATCGCTGTAGCAGTCATTTATTTATCACTTAATAGTTATATTGCTGTTTAATATTTTAATTATTATAGTGATAGTTAGCAATAATCGTTACATTACTTAACTGAGGTTAGTCGTAATGGCTTTAGCCGTTATTCTTAACAAAAATTACATAGCCATTTGATGAATAATTAGTTTATCTTTTTCTTCTTACTGTATTTATAATTTTGTTTAATCATCTTTTATAACGGTTTTTTCTTTAGTACTATGCTACATTATATATCTGTAAATCAAACCAAAAAGTTGTACCCACTCCTTCTTCACTGACTAAATGAATTCGAGTATTATGTTTATCAATAATATTTTTCACAATGGATAAACCTAACCCAGTGCCTTCTAAAGTATGTACTCGGTTTTCGACTCGGAAAAAGCGATCAAATATAGCTTCTTGATCTTCAGGGGCAATACCTATTCCCGTATCTGTAATTTCTACCCTTACATGAGAATATTCTTGAGGATTTTCAGGGTTAGCTTTGACGGCATAAGCCTTAATGGTAACAGTACCTTTTTCTAAGGTGAATTTAAGAGCGTTACCAACTAAATTAGTAAATACTTGTAAAAGTAGATCATAATGACCCCAAATAGGTGGTAAAGAAGGCTGAATATCTTGGATTAATTCTATATTTTTATCCTTAGCATTTAACTGATAAGTTCTTAAAGTTTGTTCGATGGGTTGTGCTAAATCTAAGGGTGTAAATTCATAATTACGAGAGGATTCTAAACGAGATAAATCTAAGACATCATTGACTAAGCGAGTTAGACGATCAGTCTCATGATTAGCAGTTTGTAAAAATTCTAATTTTTCTGCTTCTGTTAAGTCATCACCATATTCAAAAAGAGTTTCTATAAAAGATTTAATATTAAATAAAGGAGTTCTTAATTCATGGGAAACATTACTAATAAATTGACTTTTAGCCTCATTTAACTCTACCTCTTTTGTTATATCCTGTACAGTTATCACAATTCCTTTAATATTTTCTCTATTTTGATCTAATACTTGAGTAAGTAAAACCCTAAAAGTATTTTGATTTGGTGGATTTAAACTTATAATAAATTCTCCTCTTGAGGGTAAAATATTATGATGTTCTTTTTCTTCTTTTGTCTGTTCTTCTTGAGAAATATGAGTTAGAGGTTGTTGCAATTGTTCAGTTACTTCTGGAGGTAAATATTCCAAGAAATTTTCACCAATAATATGGGTTTCTTCCCATTTAAACATTCTTCGTGCGGTGGGATTTACTAAGATTAATTTTAGTTGTGAATCTAATAAAATTGCTCCGTCAGCGATAGTGGAAACAAGAGTTTCAAGTTTAGCTTTTTCTGCGGTTAATTCTTCGATATTTTGTTCTTCAAATTTCTCTAATCTTTCTGCCATATCATTAAAACTTAAAATCAATTCACCTAATTCACCACCAAGAGGTAAATCAATTCTTTGCTTAAAATTTCCAGTGGCGATGTTTTTCACCCCCAACAATAATTCTTTAATCGGTTGAGTAATGGTTAAAGCATTAAATACACCTCCTAAAATAACCATTGCCCAAATGGAAATAAAAACCGCAATAGTTACATCTCTAGTAAGGTTAGAAGAGGCTACAACCGTGGGATTAGGGTTAATACCAATAGCTAACACCCCTAAATATTGATTCTTTAAAGATAAAGGCACAAAAACATCGGTAACTTTACCATCTGGAGTTAAATGTTGTCTAACTACGGGATTGTTAACCTCTGGGTTATAATCTTCTGGTAATTCTAATTTTCGTTGAATAGTAAGGGAATTTTTGACTTCATCTTGAGAAAAAGGAATACCAAAAAAAATATGCCCTTCCTCATTGGCATAAATAATATATCTGACACTAGATGTACTGTGAAAAAAACGTCCAGAAAATTGTGCTACTTCTGTTAACTTATCTTCGGCAATCAAAGGTGTCACATTACTAGCTAAAAGTAAGCCTAAATCTCGTCCGAAACGAGTATCATTAATTTGAGCATCTTGTTGAATAGAGTTAACCGCCCAAAAAGTCAAACTACTCATCACTAACGATACCACGAGGGTGGCGATCGCCATTAATTTAGTTTGAAGGGTAAATTCTGACCACCAACGAGCGATAATTTCCTTAAACACTTGTAATTTGCACCAAAGTAACTCAATAAAATCTAAATCCTAAGACTAATGTACCTTAAAATCATGAGAAATTAGAAATATTGAACTGCAACATATAAATATTACTAATTATTAACCTTAATTATTTTCCCTAAAATAATGAATAAATTTACCTATCAAAGAAAAATATATTTTGCTGATACTGATGCAGCGGGAGTAGTTTATTTTGCTAATTTATTATCAATTTGTCATGAAAGTTACGAAGAATATTTAACTAAATTAAAGATTAATTTACCAGATTTTTTTAGGAATAATATAATTGCTATTCCTATTATTCATGCTGAAATAGATTTTTTTAAACCTCTTTTTTGTGGTGATTTAATTATGATTGATCTTAGCACTAAATTAATTAATGACAAAATTTTTGAAATTAGCTACAAAATCAATCAAGATAATGTGTTAATTGCCTCAGCTTTAACAAGGCATATTTGCATAAATCCACAAACAAGAAAAACTCAAGAAATTCCTCTCATTATTAAAAAAAATTTATAAATTTAACTTTAAATTAACCTGATATTAATATCTTTTTTGTTTATACTAAAATGGTTAAAACTCACAAAAAGATCTTTAAATATGTTTGAAAAAATTTTAATACCCAATCCTTGTTCAGAAAAACCCTCTTCTCTTCGTCCTCGTAAAGGAGTTATTATCGGTTTAGGGCAGGTTGGTTTAGCCTGTGCCTATTCTCTACTAATTCAAAATTGTTTTGATGAATTAATTTTACAGGATATAGACACAGAGAAATTAGAAGGGGAAGTAATGGATTTATCCCATGGAATTTCATTTTTACCACCAACGGATTTAAAAATGGGCACTGTTGCTGATGTAGGACAAAATGCTGACATAGTAATAATAACTGCCGGAGTTGCACAACAAGAAGGAGAAAGTCGTTTAAGTTTACTAGATCGCAATATTAATATTTATAAAAGTATTTTAAAAGATGTAGTTAAATATTGCCCTGAATCCATTATTTTAGTAGTTAGTAATCCTGTAGATATTTTAACTTACGCTACCTTAAAAATCACTGGTTTTCCTTCCTCAAGAGTCATCGGTTCTGGTACAGTATTAGATAGCGCTCGTTTTCGTTCATTAATTGCCAAAGAAATGGGTATTGATGCGCGTAGCGTTCACGCCTACATTATTGGTGAACATGGAGATAGTAAAGTACCAGTATGGAGTACAGCAAATATTGGCGGTATGAAAATTGTACCTGATGGATGGGAAAATTTGACCACCGAAGAGCAAAATAAATTATCGAGTATTTCCTTCAATGTCACAAATGCCGCCTACGAGATTATTCAAAGGAAAGGTTATACCTCTTATGCTATTGGTTTAGCTACCACTGACATTGTCAAAGCGATTTTATATTCTCAAGAGCGCATTTTAACCGTTAGTGGATTAATGACAGGTTTATATGGCATTGAAGATGTTTGTTTAAGTATCCCTAGGGTTATCAATGAGAGGGGTATCTTAAAAACAGTTAATCTTACCCTCAGCGATGATGAAGAAAAATTATTACAACAATCAGCACAAGTTTTACATGATGTGTTTAACAAAGTAAAGATTTGATATTTGCTATCAAGGAGGAAATAAGGGATGAATCCTTTACTAAAAGCTAATTAAGAATATTTTTAATGTTATATTTAATATTCGGTTCGTTCAAATAGTTCTAATATTTTCTCTCGCAAAGACGCAAAGAAGGCACAAAGTTTTTATAACTCATTATCTGAATTTTATCTAAGTAGGATTAGTCAAATTAATCCTCCATTTTATTTTCGGGCAATCTAGCAGAAAAAGGGGTTTAAACCCCTTCCTTATATATAATTAATTTTGCACTGGTACTTATACAATATTCTTGATTATTAATATTCCTAACGTAATTAAACAACCTAATAATAAAGTGACACTACTAAAACTACTAATTCCGAAACCTAAAGCTCTTTTTTTCGCTTCTTGATAATAACCCCAAGCATATAAAACCCTTCCTAAAATCCAAATACCTCCTAAAATTGCTCCCCATAATTCACTAATATAATAAGAAAAAATCCACATTAAAGGTAAGAAGAATATTAGTTGTTCTAACATATTTTCTTGTACTCTTAATGCCCTTTCAAAATTAGGCTCTCCTGACATTGCCGGAGGCATTACTTGATATTTTGCCCTCGCTCTGCCAACATTAATAATTGTTACAAAATAAACTAAAAGGGCAGAAACTGTTATAATACTTGCACCTAATAACATAATAAAATTAATCCTTTTTATTAAATATTAAAAATTGAATTATTGCCAATTATTCTCGGCTTGTTCAATAACGTATTTTGCTACTTGATTAATCTCTTTTTCTGTGAGACGATCTTTAAATGATGACATATTATTTTTACCATTAGTAATTATATTAGCGATAGCTTCTACAGAATTATAACCATTTTTTTGCAAAGTTTTTAACCGCAGATTTTTACCTCTACGAATAATATTACTACCATTAGGGTGACATCCGGCACAGTTAATAGAAAAAATTTCTTTCCCAGTTAAGTTATTTAAAGTTTGAGCTTGTATAGGTGAAATTAGGTATAAATTTAATAAGAAAAAGAAACTTAAACTTAAGAAAAATAAGAGAGTTTTTTGCATATTGTATTATGAATAGTTAGCTAATTTAATCTAAATATTTTAAGTTAACATTTTTAGCAACAAATTATTATACTTATCTTAGCATTTGAAAGGATTAAAATTAACTGAGTTTTTCACCTAATTGTAAATGAGTGCCGTTAACAAAATTCCATGCAGATTGCTGTTTTTTACCAGCTAATTGTACTTCTAATACTAACAATAAACCTGAGCTTGTTTGCACAACAAAACCAAAATTTTTAATAGTTTTTACTATTTCGCCAATTTCCCCAAAAAGTGTTTCTAAATCTTGTAGCAATGATGATAATTTTCTTAAATTTGAGGGTAAATCTAAGGTTTTTATTTCTGTTAAAGGTAAACTCCTCATTATTTTTAAAATTTGCGATCGAAAAGTGGTGATACAATGGGGATAAAATGCCCTAATTTGGTTATGAATTTGTAAGGAAGATTTATGCCAATCGATACGATAATCAACTTTATCAATTAAACGGGCATAAGTTACTAAATCTTCATTTTGAGGAATCGGTTTTAGCTCATTTTTCTGTAATTGTGTTAAAGTTTCTAGCAATAAATCAGCACCTTGAGAAGCTAAAGCTAAGGATAATTCCTCAACATTAGTAAATAAATCAATAGAGGTATAGGCTTTCAGTAACATATCTCCTGTATCCATGCCTTCATCCATCAACATAGTTGTTACTCCCGTTTCTGTTTTGCCATCATAAATACTCCATTGAATAGGTGCAGCACCTCGATATTCTGGTAAAATTGAACCGTGAACATTAATACAGCCTAATTTCGGCATATTAAGAATTTTAGACGATAAAATTTGCCCGTAAGCAACAACCACAAACACATCAGCATGACTTTTTTGTAACAATTCGAGAGTTTCTTTATCTTTTTTGATTCTCGTGGGTTGCCATACTGGTAAATTATGTTTTAATGCTAATTCTTTCACTGGAGAAGGTATCATTTTATTACCCCTGCCACGTCTTTTGTCTGGTTGGGTGACAACAGCGATTATTTTATGGGAAGAATTGTCTAATAATTTTTCTAACGTAGTGACTGCAAATTCAGGTGTACCAAAATAAACTAGACGCATTTTATGATAAGTAATAGATAATGGGTGATTTGTCGTTTGTCATTTGTCATTGGCGATTCCTCATTCCTCATTCCTCATTCCTCATTAATTTTATGGTTTCTTTGTCTGTTTTAATTGAAAAGGCGATCGCCAATCAAGTAATTAGTTTTCCTACTGATACGTTACCAGCTTTAGGTGTAAAACCAAGTTACAGCGAATTGATTTTTAAGTTGAAGCAAAGAAGTTATGAAAAACCCTTAATTTTAATGACTAGCAGTATAGAAGAAATTTGGCAATATGTCAAAGGTACATCAGCAGAATTAAAAATTTGGCAAGAGATAGCCTATAAATATTTACCCGGAGGTTTAACAATGGTTTTACCTGCTTCTTCTCTCATTCCCCCCACAATGAATCCTCTTAATCCTAACAGTATAGGGGTTCGTGTTCCTGATTTTTCGATCGCCCAAGAAATTCTTAAACATACTGGTGCATTAGCTACCACAAGTGCTAACCTATCAGGAGAAGAAGCCTTAACAGATATGTCAGCCATTGCCAAAAAGTTTCCTTCTGTGTCTGTTTTAGACTATGATAATAAAAATATTGGAATTGCCTCTACTGTTATAAAATGGACAGGAGAAAATTGGCAAACTTTACGACAAGGAAAAATTATAATTAATTAAAAATTAAGGGCGTTGGTTAATTCAAATATTGTCACTATTGCCTATTCCCTACCCAAAACCAAAACCAAAAATCATAGCTTAATTCACCAACTCTGATTTTACCATTGCCCATTGCCTGAAGAATTAAGAATCATTAATACATTGTGAAGCAAAATCAACCAGATTTATCTCTATTAATACCTTGTTATAATGAAGAAGAAAATTTAGAAAAACTTTTTTCTCATTTACAATTAGTATTAAATCCCCTCAATTTAGATTATGAAATAGTTTGCATTAATGATGGTAGCAAAGATGATACTTTACAACAACTAATTAACTATCACCGTCAAGATAACCGCATTAAAATTATTAATTTATCTCGCAATTTTGGAAAAGAAATCGCCATGAGTGCTGGATTAGATTATACCACAGGAAAAGTCGTTATTCCCATTGATGCCGAATTACAAGATCCACCAGAATTAATTATTGATTTAATGGCAAAATGGCGAGAAGGTTATGACATGGTTTATGCCGTGAGAAAATCTCGTCAAGGAGAGTCATGGTTAAAGAAAAAAACTGCTGATTATTTTTATAGTATTATTGGCAAAATTAGTGTTATTCCTATTCCTCCCAACACAGGAGATTATCGTTTATTAGATGAAAAAGTTGTCAAGGCTTTAAGACAATTACCAGAAAAAAATCGCTTTATGAAAGGTTTATTTTCATGGGTTGGTTATCGACAGGCAGCGATATATTTTGAAAGGTTGCCAAGATACGGGGGAAAAAGTAGTTTTAATTATTGGAAATTATGGAATTTTGCTTTAGATGGTATCACTTCTTTTAGCTCAATTCCCCTTAAAATTTGGAGTTATTTTGGTGTCTTTATCTCTTTAATTGCTTTACTATATGGATTATTTTTATTACTGAAAACTCTGATTTTTGGCATTGACTTACCCGGTTATGCTTCCACTATTGTGGCAATTTTATTTTTAGGTGGTATTCAGTTAATTACTTTAGGTGTTATGGGAGAATATATCGCTAGAATTTATGAAGAAGTAAAAGGAAGACCATTATATCTTATCAGGGAAACTTACGGTTTTGAAGAACAATAATCATAATTAAATTTATCTGACAGCACTTTTAAAAATTGGTAAACTACATTAAATAACTGCAATGCCTACCTTACAATTTGTTGCACTTTATTGAATTAAAATATTATTTAATTTAATCTTAAAAAATCTCTTAATTTTTACCATTCAATTTATCAAAAGGGAATATAATTTGAAACCATGCACCTTTAGTTTTAGGATGATTATTAGCTGTAATTAAGCCTTGATGTGCTTCAATAATTTGCTTAACAATACTTAATCCCAAACCGCTACCCTCCCTTGCATTTCTTACTCTGGATTTATCTCCTCGATATAGTCGCTCGAAAATATAAGGTAAATCATTTGTATTAAAACCGGTACCAGAATCAATCAAATTTATTTCTAAGTATTTCTCATCATCATCATTATTTTTAATATTAACTTTAACTATAATTAAACCACCGTAAGAACTATGTTTAATACTATTATCAAATAAATTAACAAATACTTGAGTTAAACGGTTAATATCTGCGGAAATAATTATTTTTTCTTCTCCTTGATATTCCAAAGAAATTTGTTCTTGATCTGCTAATATCTTTAAAGATTTCCATGCAGATAATATTAATTGTTTTAAATCTAATTGTTGAAAATTTAAGGTTTCATAAGGATTTTTATCTAAAGTAGCAATTTCTAACCAATTTTCTACTAAATCGATTAAACGGTTAATTTCTTGGGACATTTGTTCCACCCAAATTTTACCTTTTCCATCAGTATATTTTAGCAAAGTTTCGGCTAGTAATAACATAGAAGTTAAAGGAGTTCTCAATTCATGACTTAAATCTGAATAAGCCTCATCTCGTCGGTTAGATAATTCTTTGATTAGTTGTTGATTTTCGATAAAAATACTAACGTGTCTTGCCGGTAAAGGATAACTATAAGCTTTCAAAAAAACGGGTTTATAATTTTCTATTTCGAGGTTATCTTCTTTTTCTAAAATATAATTAGTAGTAGGAAAAAACTGCCATTCAATAACTAATTTTTGCTGAGTTTTTCGAGTTTGTTGAATTAATTGATCTAATTCATAAGATCGTACTAATTCTAAAAATAATCTTAACACTTCTGGATTCCAACGCTGAATATGTAAGATTTTTTTTGCTTCTTCATTACATTCTTGTAAGCAATTTTCTGCATCTATTCTTAAATAAGCCAGAGGAATTTGATTAATTAAATGACGATGAAGATCTAACTCTAATTGGGTATAATAAAAACGGTTATTTAGTAAGTTAACATTTCGTCTAACTTGAACTATTTTGGGGAATGAATCAAGAGTTTCAAATTGTGATAGGGAATGTAAAATATCTGTTAATTGAATATTAACTTGATAATTTTTCCATAAACAAATAGCTAAACCAACGCTTAACCCACATAAAAAATACAACATTTTTGACAACTTCCCATTCTGCCTTATCCGTAGTAGTTAGTGTAAAATTAACTGTATGTTTTTTCAAAGTTCGTAGTCAAGGTTTTGGCTGTTATAAATTAACAATAAGCCCTCAATAGCTTACTACAAACATACCAATAATTTTGCCTACCTAATTATTTAAGCATACCTATCTATCTTGTCATTTTTTAGCTCAAATTTTGACGATCATTTTAATTAAATTATCAATAACTCTCTCTGGTACAATGGGAATAATAATATTTCCTCCTAGTATTTCTTGTGTAATAACATAGTGAATTAAAGTATAAACAAAAATAACGGCGATCGCCTCTGGGTCATCTAATTGTAAGTCATCACAGTTCGAGAGATAATTAGTTAAAGTTGCCATGGCGGGTTTACAAACATTCTCCAAAAATATTTGGGTTAACTCTGGCTGATTTTTGGCTTCAGTAACAATAATATGTACAAAAGCTAAATATTGTGAATCACTAATTTCTTGAATAATTCTTTGTGCTAATTCCCTCAAAACAAATTCTGGTTTTCCTTGTAACGGTTTACCCCAAACTAACTGAAATTCTTGGGTTGCCACTTGTTTAATCAAGGCTTTAAATAAACTTTCTTTATCGCCAAAATGACTATATAGAGTCTGTTTAGAAACTCCTGCCGCATGGGCAATTTTATCCATACTTGCACCCACATAACCAAATTCTAAAAATTGGGATAATGCCCCTTTGAATATTTGCTCGGCTTTTGCTTCAGCTTTTTTTTGTTGATAATTGGAAATCATTTTTTTATTTGACGCAATAAGGAATTAAGAATTAGGAGTAGGGATTGAATAATATTCAACCCTTACACCGAATTAGGTATTAGCAAGAGGTTTAAACCCCTTGTTAGGAATGAGAAAGTCACCCTCTCACCAATGATGAATCACCCATGACTAATCACCTAATTATTTATTCTTGACAATATCATACCATACCGTCTAGTATGATTATTAGATTAGATCAATTAAATTTTGCAGTTTAGTATAACTCAGAACAAAATGAGCGAAAATACCTCTGTTTTTCGAGACAACGGTAAAAAGTGGGTAATAATTTCTACGGCGTTAGGAATAATTACTTTGATTAGTACAAGCGTTTATTTTCTGCAAAAAGGGAGTTTTCAAACACAACCCGATACCCCTATAGTCGAAAAAGCCCCCATAACCGCCGTAAGTGCTTTAGGTAGAATTGAGCCTCAAGGAGAAATAATTAAAGTAGCTGCAAATCCTTCTATGTCAGGATCGAAGGTTAAATCTTTACTGGTTTCAGAAGGTAGTATTGTCAAAAAAGGAGATATAATTGCTATTACTTCTGATTACGATACCAAAAAAGCCGAATTGATTAGTGCACAAAAAGATTTAGAAGTTGCTCAAGCTAATTTAGCGATTATCAAAGCAGGAGCGAAAGAAGGTGAAATTAATGCTCAAAAATCAACCATTGAAAGATTAAATGCTCAATTAACGGCACAAAAAGAAGTAGATAGGGCAAAAATTACTCGTTTACAAGCTCAATTAGTTGCTGAAAAAAAAGAAAGACAAGCAACGATAGAAAGACTACAAGCAGAATTAAATAATGCCCAAAGTGAATTAAGCCGTTATCAAGAATTAGTTAAAGAAGGGGTTATTTCGCAATCAGATTTTGAAACCAGAGAATTAACCGTTGAAACTACCAAAAAACGTTATCAAGAATCAGAGGGTAGTTATCAAAAAACTGTCACCACCATCACCGAAGAAATCAGGGAAATAAAAGCCCTAGCCTTACAAAATATTAATACTTTAACAAAACAGGTAAAAGAAGCCCAAGCACGGTTAGAGGAAATTTCAGAAATTAGGAAGGTTGATGTTGTCAAAGCTCAAGCTGAAGTACAAAAAGCAATATCAATGGTTCATCAAGCTACCATAGAATTAAGTCTAACTCAAATTAAAGCCCCAAATGATGGGCAGGTGATTGACATAAAAGCCTATGAAGGTGAAACCATTGACAATGCTGAGGGAGTAATTGAAATGGCTAACACAAAACAAATGTTAATCATTGCGGAAGTTTATGAAAGTGATATTAGTAAATTAAAATTAGGACAAAAAGCGATAATTAAAAGTGAAAATAATAGTTTTCCTGATTCTATTACTGGTAATGTCAT
>NZ_VRZC01000069.1 GCF_016743215.1 Geminocystis sp. GBBB08 | reverse complement strand
TTTAAAAGCGGTGGGACACATCGCTATAGCTTCTGGAGAGAGAGTAAGACCGAGTAAAGGTACTGCTTTTACAAGGCATCACTCAGTGAAGGAAGAATCCTAGCCGTGATAGGCGGGGAGTTGTCAACAAGAGCTTTTAACTTAGACAATAGAAATGTTTTAAATAGTCGCAAAAGCAAAGGTTACGTTAAATTCACGACACCAAATACCAACAGATTTAAACTCGTTTATGTTAACATAATCTGGAATTAAATAACGTTGCCCTCCTTGAAAACTTTTAAGCATGGCTACATTAAAATATTCATTTTGTTTTGGATTAACACCAATTTGACTATTACGATGTAAAATTATTTGCACATCAGGTCCTTTTGCTGTGCTAAAATCAGAACTTAATTCTAAATAACGTTTCCCATTTTCTGTAACAATTTTAACTTGTCCAGTGGTTTGTTTTTCTTGTTTAACTGTGACAAATTTTCCACTTTTTACTGAATTTTGAGCTATTTTTATAGGGATAGAATTATCGGCTTGAGCAGGTTTTGATGATAAAAATAAGTTATTTGTTCCAACAGAAATAGCAGTAATAGCAACTAAAGAGATCGCAGTGTTTTTCACAGTGTTAAAGTTAGTAAATTTCATTTTTTATGACTCCGAAATTAATTAATTTGTTGATTATTATTATGACGATCTAATCTGAAAAATATCTTGAAAGTTTCTGAGTATATAATCAGTAGTTAATCATCTAAATGAAGAGAAGATAGAATATCCCTGAACAATCTCTCAGTTAAGCTAATATGGAGATAACCATTAATCTATATCTATTCTTAATTATTTTCTATGAATACTTCAACCTTGCCTAAATCCTCTCTTAAAATTCGAGGGATACAATATCGAGATCTTAATCCTATTTCAGCATTAATACAACAAAGTTTATCAATCCAGTTTAACACTCGTCAGGCAATATTGTTAGAAAAAATACAAAAATATCAAAGTTTTTATGGATTGTTACAGTTATCAAAACTATTGCCGATTCCTCTTAGTGGTGATTTTTATATTTATGTAGCCGAAAAAGATGAACAAATACAAGGTTTAATCCAAATCGCACCTTTTAACCATAATCGTAGCACATGGAAAGTAGAACAAGTTTTAATTAATTATAATACTTCTATCAGTCATTTACTCATTGGCAATCGTAGCATTGGTTCACAACTATTACGTCACTGTTTTGAAAAAATTTGGGAAGCTAGAACATGGATACTAGAAGTTAATATTAACGAAAAAAATACTCTTGGTTTATATCGAGAAAACGGATTTCAACCTTTAGCACAAATGACTTATTGGCTTTGTCAACCAGAAATACTGGAAAAACTAGCACAAAAAGAACCTAATTTACCTAATTTGTTACCTGTTAGTAATGCTGATGCTAAACTACTTTATCAATTAGATTGTGTTTCTATGCCCCCGATGTTACGACAAATATTCGATCGCCATCTTGAAGACTTCAAAGTGGGATTCGGTAGCTTTATTTGCCAAAAAATTCAAGCATGGTTAAACCACACAGAAGAAATTAGTGCTTATGTATTCGAGCCTCAAAGAAAAGCCGCCATTGGCTACTTTAAACTATACCTATGCAAAAATGGCACTAAACCTCACGAAGCAATTTTAACAGTGCATCCTGCCTATACATGGCTTTATCCCAAATTAATTAGCCAAATGGCAACAGTAATTCAAACTTTACCTCCTCAATCTTTGCTAGTATCTTCCTCAGATTATCAACCCGAAAGAGAAGAATATCTGGAAAAATTAGGTGCAGAAAGAATCAATCAAAATTTATTAATGTCTCGTTCAGTATGGCATAAACTTAGAGAAGCGAAGCCTTTAGAATCTTTAAATTTACCAGAAGTATTAAACGGATTAAAACCAGTGCATAATCCCATTCCCACTCCTTGGATTAAATCATGGTTAGAAAGCACCTACAATTCGTCTTCTTCAACAAATCATCATGACGTTAATCATCATCCAGAGTGAAAAAGAGGATAGGAGAAGAGGAGGAAGACTAAGAGAAAATTTTTCATTCCTAATTTTTAACTTAAACAGGCAAGAATAGTTTGCTCAACAGATTCTGCTAAGGCTTCTAAATGGTATCCTCCTTCTAATCCAAAAACAATTTTTTTCGTGATATTTAGACAATGTTTTGTCAATGTATAATAATCTTGAGGAAATAAAGAAACTCTAGCTAATGGATCTTGATGATTAGCGTCATATCCAGCACTGACAATCAATAAATCTGGTTCAAATTTGCTGATAAAAGGAATTACTTTTTTTTGAAAATATAAATCATATTCTCTGATGGTGCTACCAGCTTCCACAGGAATATTTAACACGTTATCATAAAAACCTCGATCAGTTTCTTTCCCCGTGCCGGGATAACATGGGTATTGATGTAAAGAACAGTAAATAATATTTGGATTATCAGCAATTATATCTTCAGTGCCGTTACCGTGATGGACATCCCAATCTAAAATCGCAACTTTTTTAACCCCTTTTTGAGTCAAAGCATAATTAGAGGCGATCGCCGCATTAGAAAATAAACAAAAACCCATACCCATCTCAACAGTGGCATGATGTCCGGGAGGACGAGCTAAAATAAAACAAGGCTGATTATTGCTCAAAACTTGATTAACACCATCTAACCACGCACTTACTGCCAATAAAGCCACATCATAACTTTTTGCGGAAACAGCTGTATCTTCATCTAACTTTCCGCCTCCTCGTTTAGCAATAGTTTTGACTCGCTCAATGTAATTAATATCATGAATTGTTGACACCCATTCGAGGGCATTACCTTCATTTACAGGAGTAGGTTCTAACCACTGCAACTTATTATTCCAATAAATATTACTCAATTTATCTCGAATAGCCGTCAACCTTTGAGGGGATTCAGGATGATACCTACCCGTTTGATGATCTAAAAACTGCTCTGAAAAAATTATTTTAAACATGAGCGGTGAAACAGTTAATTACCATCCAATCCTAACATTTTTGTTTGTGTCTTAAGGATCAGCTATTGACAAAATTAAAAACATAGTTTATATTTAATTTGTGTGGGGAGCGAACCAGTTAGAGAGTCGAGACGAAACAAGGTCAGTCGTCGATTCTCTTTCTGAAAAAAACCACCATGAAAAAAACGCCCTACTCACAGATTCAGAATAAGACGTTCAAAGGCAAAAAATTTAATTTATTTGGAAGTCTGAGTCGAAAACATTTCCTTTAATTTACTCAACTGATTTGCCCAACGAGGATCGGGTTGAATAGATTCAGACACAGAAACAACTTTCTCGCTTTTTGGTTTGCCACTTCCAGCACTTTTAGTACGAGCTTTTTTAGGTGCAGAAGATTTTTTCTGGCCTTCTTTGCGGCTAGGTTTGACTGTCTCAATTTCAGGTTTAGTAACAACTTTAGCTTCAGTGTTAGATTCCCCTTCACTCGCTTCGGTAACAGTGCCATTTTCCTCTTTCTCTCCTTTAGTGCGAGGTAAAGCTTTTTCAATCAACAAGACGAAATCAGCACCATTTTCCTCCTTAAAAGGTTGATCATTGTAAACAAAAACTTGATTGTTGTATTTACTGATAAAAAGATCCGCATCTTCATCGGTAGGCACAGTTACAAATCCAAAACCACGACACTCATTTTTTTTACGCTCTTTAATTAGTTTAGTTGTAAAAGAAGGCTCAAAGTCACTAAACATTTTTTCAAAACCTTCTTTTTCTAATTCCGCTTTGGGTAATTTAACATAAAGACGAACAGACATAGAGATTTCCTCCTAATTTTTTTTAATATTGCAATTAATTTTTCGAAGATTTATAAAGTTACCACAGATTAACTTTCATATTCACAACAAATGAGCTAGTAAATTCTTTTGAATCACTAACTCTACATTTTTGATTATTAAATTGTGCCTTATCCTGAGACAAAGACTTAAATATCATTGACTGCTTTACTATCAACTTAATTATCAGAATTTTATTTGATTTGTTCTTTAATTGAAAATAACCTGACGTTTTTTATATTTGAATCTTACTATAAACGATATGATCTTTTAAATATTATCATAGTTATAACCACTTAATCAGTGCCAATTTTATTTTTGAGGCAATTTTTAAATTTACCACAAGCCAAAAATTAGCAATTTCATAAGTATTTATACTCATTGTTCAAAATGAGCAGTTTTGTTATTTTTGCTATGATATTTATTAAAGTAGTTATTTTAGACAAGGAAAGTGTTTCCGGACTTAACCCTTGATCAAGAATAACAAGTTTTAGTTCTAAAGTAAAGGAGAATCTAAGATTATGTCTAATTCAATGGGATTATCATTAGAGCAACAGTTCAATTTACGTTCTTTTCAGACTCAAGTCCAAAACATGACTAGAGAACAAGCTACAGATTTTTTAATTAAATTGTATGAGGAGATGTTGGTTAGGGAAAATATCTATAAAGATGTCCTTAAACATCAATGGGGACTTTGACGATTAACAATTAACAATTAACTATAGCAATCCTAAATCATTTGTGAAGAATTAAAGATTAAAAAATAAATCTGTAAATCTTACTATACCGTCAAAGCTGACCACTGAAAGCTAATAGCTAACACCTCTAAAAATTTCACAACTCCCATAGGATTGCTATATTAACTGTTAATTGCTCATTTTCATGATTTACTTGCCATAAATAAAATCAGGTCTATCATACGACTGGAATAGCCCCACTCATTATCATACCAAGAAACTACTTTAAAAAAGTTAGAATTGAGTTCTATTCCTGCCCCAGCGTCAAATATACTGGAGTGGGAATCTGTAATGAAATCAGAAGAAACTACAGCTTCATCGGTGTAACCTAAAATACCTTTTAAGTTTGTTTCTGAAGCCTTTTTCATTGCCTCACAAATTTCTTGATAACTTGTTGCTTTTTCTGTGCGGAAGGTTAAATCTACGGCGGAAACGTTTGGTGTTGGCACTCTAAAAGCCATACCTGTTAATTTACCTTTAAGTTGTGGTAGTACTAATGCTACTGCTTTGGCTGCCCCTGTGGAAGATGGTATGATGTTTTGGGATGCACCTCGGCCTCCTCGAAAATCTTTTTTACTAGGTCCGTCAACCGTAGGTTGAGTAGCTGTCATGGCATGAATAGTAGTCATTAAACCTTCTTTTAAACCGAAGTTTTCATCTATTACTTTGGCGATGGGTGCTAAACAGTTGGTAGTACAACTAGCATTAGAAACGACAATATGTTTACTGGGATCGTAGGTTTCATGATTGACACCCATTAATAATGTGGCTACTTTTTCTGGATCTTTTGTCGGTGCTGAAATTACAACTCTTTTTGCACCAGCTTTGATGTGTTTTCCCGCACTTTCATTATCGGTAAATAAACCAGTGGCTTCAACCACATATTCTGCACCATATTCTCCCCAAGGTAATTCTTCGGGATTACGCACGGAAACGCAGGGAATAAATTTACCATTGACTTCAATACCCTCTGTTTTTGCCTCTACTGTGCCTTTAAATCTGCCATGGGTAGAGTCATATTTAAGTAGGTAAGCAATGTTTTCTGGTGGCACTAAATCGTTAATTCCTACAAATTCGATATTGGGGTTATCTATTCCTACACGAAATACTAATCTACCGATTCTGCCAAAACCATTAATGGCTACTTTTATTTTAGACATGAAAAATTTTGTTAATTTTTAAGAACAAATAATTGCCTTGTGAGAACAATTACTTTTATTCTATTTTGTGATTCTATTTTATGATCAACTATTTTTATCCTCTACTTTTCCCAAGTCAAAATATTAACAGATTACAGTTTTAATTAATATAATACCAATATATAGTAAGATGATGAGGTGTTAAACTAAGGGTAAAATCGGAAGATAAATGATTATGTTAACTTTACAAATTACAAAGGATCAAGTTTTTAATTTAATTGATCAACTCCTATCGAAATTATACTAACACAACACTTTAAAAAAAACCTGACTCAACTAACTATTTATAAACATCTTATAAAGATATAGCAATCCTAAATCAGTTGTGAAATATTTAAAGATAGGAAATAATGTTTTACCTATTATTTAACAAGGGATTTAAACCCCTTGCCTTTAAATTTGTAGTCTTTATTTTGCCACGAATCATTTAGGACTGCTATATTTCATATATTCTTAGTAAGGGTTAAAACGTTTCTTTTGTCAATTATTAAAAATGTTTAATGCTTATTACTCCGTGCATCATTACTTGATTTTAGCCCGAAGTAAGTCTATTGATTAATCATTAATTGATAGATTTCTCGACGAGATAAGTTGGTATATTTTACTAAGTATTGACTAGCTTCTGTTTTACTCATACCTTGTTTTAATAATTTCTCAATTTCTTCTTTAATTTCAGTTTCTGAAAGTGTTATTTCTTCTTCTTGATTTCCTTCTACGATAATCGTATATTCTCCTTTTGGTTCACAATTTTCATAAAATTTAATGGCTTTTTCTAAATTTCCTCTCCAAAAATCTTCATGAATTTTAGTTAATTCTCTAGCTAAACAAATGTTTCTTTTTATACCGAAAAAGTTAGCTAAATCTGCTAGGGTTTTTTCTAATTTATGGGGAGCTTCATAAAAAATAATAGTCCTTTTTTCCTCTTTTAAACTGTTTAATCTATTTTCTCTTAATTTTTTTTTCGTGGGCAAAAACCCTTCAAAACAAAATCTTTCCGTTGACAATCCTGATGCTACTAATCCGCTTATAGCTGCCATCGCCCCTGGAATTGGTATAACTCTAATATTAGCCTCCATACAAGCTAAGACTAAATAATAACCCGGATCGGAAATACATGGAGTACCTGCATCGGTTACTAAGGCAATGTTTAACCCCTCTAATAATTTTGTTGATAATTCTGTGACTCTGGTTTGATGGTTATGCTGATGGTAGCTAATCGTAGGGGTTTTTATTTGATAATGATGTAATAATTTCGCTGTGTGTCGGGTATCTTCGGCGGCAATTAAGTCAACGGTTTGTAAAGTTTCGATCGCCCGAAATGTTATATCTTTTAAGTTGCCTATGGGGGTGGCTACAAGGTATAGTATTCCTGTCACAATGATATTTCTTTATTTACTAATTCTTTTGAGGGAAGAAAATTACACTGAGTATCAAGAGCTTTTGATAATAATTTCATATACCCTTTATTACTAATGATATATGATCCAAATCTTTCAAGGTGTGGATTTTGCATTTGAGCATCGAATAAGACAAATTTTTGCGATCGTAAATGTTCAACTAATTTTACCATAGCGACTTTAGAAGCATTAGGAATATTAAAAAACATTGACTCACCAATAAAAGCACCTCTGATGACAATACCTAAAATGCCCCCTGCTAATTGATCATTTTGCCATGTTTCAAAACTGTAAGCCCAACCAGCACGATTTAACTCAATATAAATATCAATTAATTCTGAAGAAATCCATGTCGTCTCCCGATGGGCACAACCTTGACAAACTCCTAAAAAATCTTGATTAATAGCCACGGAAAAGGTATTTTTATTTAAGACTCTTTGTAAAGATTTAGGGTAACGAAAACGATGATCTAAAGGAATTAAAGTTCTTTCGTTACTAGAATACCATCCTAACTGCTCAGACTCATCCGCCATTAAAAAATTACCGTGGGCATACCCCTGAATAATAGAGGGAATATCAATCATAACTATTGAACCAAAAATATATAATTTCTAATCAAGAAAACCGATAATATTATTTAATCATGTCTCAACCTATTCCTCCCATTGTTTTACCCCCCTTAGAAAATGCTGATGTTGAGCAAGTTTGGCTCAAAACCAATTTACATCAATGGTTAGATGAAGAATTTATCCCTGAAATTATTAATGAAACTATTGCTACCCGTGCAGCTCAAATTTTTATTCGTCAACGATTAGAAGGAGAAAATGATCTCGGTTCTTTAGTTATTGCTATAGTTACAGAAATGCAGTCTTTTGATTTTCAAAAAAGTTTTTATAGTGAATTTGCCATCGCCAATGCCGTTAGTGATTTAATTCTCAAAAGTCTAGGCATTGATAGTTGTTGCGGTGAAGGGGAAGAAATTAGGAGACTAGAAAACTAGAAGAATTATATGGCAACACGATTAAGTAAGTGGGCAAATTTATCGTATAAGGGCAATACAATGCAAGGGGTTTAAACCCCTTGTTATCCATTCTTACCATAGGTTTGAGAAAAATAAAATGTACCATTAATTTTACTCACTCATTTAGACATTTTGGCAAAATAAAAATTAAAATGTATTTAAGGTGAGAAATTATCAATTTTAATAATCATTCCCCATTACTTATTACTTATTATTCATTATTCATTCTCTATTTTGTTATATCGTTTAGTTATTCATGAAAGTCAAAAACAAGATACTCTGATTAACCTTTTTTCAGAGCAAGAACATTATTTGCGTCGAGTGGTTAGACTAAATAATGGACAGAATTTTATCACTATGGATGGTAAAGGTCATTGTTGGTTGGTAAAATTAACAGATCATGGAGGGGAAATTCTTGTTTCTCTTAAGGAAATTAGGGAGTTACTTTCTTCTGTAACTTTGAGGTTTGCTTTGACTAAAGGGAAAGGTTTTTACGTAATTATTATTTGGCCTACCCAGTTTGGGGGTAAACATTTCAAAACAATAATTAGCCATCGCACTTTATTAAAACCCAGTGAAAATAAGTTAGAAAGATGGCGTAAAATAGCAAAAGAATCCGCAGAACAATCAGAAAGACAAATTGTGCCTTATATTGCTCAACCTATTTCTATTTTTGAGGCTTTTACATCAATGAATAAGATGAATATTCCTAAGTATATCGCTGTTGCTCGTGCTAATGCACCTCATTTACTTGGTTTTTTGACAAATTTACTTGAGTTTCCCTCACAAATTATTATCGCTACCGGGTGTGAAGGTGGTTGGACTACTGATGAATTTTATAAAGCGATCGAATGTAATTTTCAACCCGTGTCTTTAGGAAAAAGAATTTTAAGGGCTGTAACTGCACCAATTATGGTTATGTCTTTAATTGCCGCCGTGGCAGAAATAAGTAATCATGAATAAATTAGCAAGAAATTTAAACGATTAAATATCCAAAATGTTTGAAGAAGTAAACTTAGCTATTAATAACGAAAATTATACCAAAGCTAAAGAGATATTAAAAAAATTGGAGAAGGATAATAATAGTTTATGGATTAAATATTATCATTCATTAATTTTAGAAAAAGAAGGAAATTTAAAGGAAGCTGAAAGTAATTATCGTCAAACTATAAAAGATAGTATATATCCTGAACCCAATTTAATTAAACTAATTCGTGATGGTATTGAAAGAATAGTCAAAATTTATCACCAAGAAAAAGAGGAAAAATTTAATCAGTTTAAAACTATCGAAAATAGTGAAGATTTAGCTGTTTTAGTCTTAGAACCTGTTACTTTAGATGACAAAAAAATCTTAGCTCCAAAATTAGCTAACATTATCAATATAGATAATTATACAGCGACTTTACAAATTCCTACCCGTAGTTGGCGTTTATATAAAACTGGTAATTTAGGAGAATTAAATTATTGGCAATCTGAGTTTTCTCAAGTAAATATTCCTTGTTTTTGTGAAAGAATTAAAAATATTAATAAAATAGAGGTTTATCAAGTAAAGTACATCATTCAAGATGATGATGAAGTCATTATTCTTGGAGATGATGATGATGAAAAAGAACAAGAAATTATCTTTAAATGGGGAGATATTAATAATAAAGTTCAAGGTTTAATTCCTATTTTTGAGTTAATTTTACATTTAGATGCTAGGAGTAAACCTCAGAAAAAAAAATCTATCCTTGACTATAGACAATTTTATGATTTACATTTATTATCTCAAAATTTAATTCTGAGATTTAGTGATAATTTTTACAAATTTGACCAAGGTTTAAATATTACAAATCAAGAAAAAACTTCTAAGAAAAAAAGGCAAGTTTTAGTTCATTTTTTTGCTGAAAAACTTTCTGATAAACCTTTATGGTCAGATTTTACTTTATTTGCTCAAGGAGTTATACTCTTTCCTGAAATGCTAAAACAAGTTGATTCTCACATTAATCTTTTTCACCGAGAAGAAAATATCTGGGATGAGGCTTTTCAACTTTATAGCGGTTTAATTTTTCTTCAAAGTTTAACCAAATTAGAACCTTATATCAATCCTTAATAATCTTAAATTAATCAGACATTCTGCTCTTATTTATGATAAAATTATTCGATAATATAAATAATTTTTAAAGTATCTTTTATGGATGGTTTAACCTTTTTTCAAAATAGTGCCGGAAAATGGCGATCTCAACGTACAACCCACCATTTGCCCTTTAGAAGAGCGGAAACAGGAGGTTCAGACATTCAAGTAGAAACTTTAACTAAAAATGATCCCAAAATTATCGAAATTTGTCAAATGCACTCTTTTGATCCAGAATTGTCTGTGGGAGGATCTTATGTTACATGGGATGGAGCAATGCAATGGGATAAAGAAAATGAAGATCACAAAGGAGATACGGTTTTTGCTCTAATTCCTGCCTCCGACAATCCCCGACAAGGCAAATTATTGAGAGAAAGGGGCTATGCAGAAATAGTACCTGTAGCTGGAGAGTATTATTTAGATCATGAAGATGCTTTAGTCTTAACTACCGAGTATGAAACTATGACTATTCACGAAAGATTCTGGTTTGTAACTGATAATATTCGGATGAGAACTAGCACGGTAAAACGTTTTGGTGGTTTTAATACGGCAACTTTTTGTATTGAGGTAAAGGAAACTGAAAGTAATTCAAATTCAAAGGAGAATGATGATCAACCCTTACTTGATACTCCTGCTATTACGGGATGGTAAAATAATTTGTATCTTGTATTCTTATATGAGTAGTGATGCTTTACTGGAGGTGGGTTGTAAGTTATTAGAAAATCATTTTTTTAATATTTCTTTACAAAAAGCGAAAAAATTGTAAAAAATTGGAGAAAAACTATAATTTTTAATCATTTCAGCGTTTTATCATGTAATATCAGATCTAGTGTAAAAAACAGTAAAATACTGAGTTGATGGTAATTTCAGCTAATTAATATCATGAACTCAATTTTTATGACCAAAATTTTAAATCCATTGGAGATTAATTTATGAACAAAGGCGAATTAGTAGATGCAGTAGCAGCAAGGGCTGATGTCACCAAAAAACAAGCTGACACCGTTATTAGTGCTGTGGTTGAATCGATTATGGAAGCAGTTTCTTCCGGTGAAAAAGTCACTCTAGTCGGTTTTGGCTCTTTTGAAAGTCGTGAGAGAAAAGCTCGTGAAGGACGTAATCCTAAAACTGGTGAGAAAATGGAGATTCCTGCTACTAAAGTTCCCGCTTTTTCCGCAGGTAAACTTTTTAAAGAGAGAGTTGCACCTCCTAAGTCTTAATTTTTCTGACTTCATTTAAAAATAGGTAAAGGGCAATAGTGTATCGTGTATAGTCTATAATATACTGTTTTTAAATTACTTTTTACCCTTTACTTAATTTATTAATGACACCAATTCACGGAGGAAATTTAGAGTGGGCGGTTAATCTTGTTAACTGTTCTCTTTCCGATATACTGGATTTTTCTGCTAGTATTAATCCTCTTGGTCCTTGTCAAAGTGCGATCGCCACAATTATTGAAGGCATCGCTCAACTACAAAATTATCCTAATCCTAACTATCCTCAATTTCGTCAAGCCATCGGAAACCATCATCACCTTGAAACTGATTGGGTTTTACCTAGTAATGGGGCGGCGGAATTGTTAACATGGGTAGCATGGGAAGCTCATTATTTACAGGGAGTTTTGCTTCCTTCTCCTTGTTTTGCTGATTATAAAAGGGCGTTACAAACTTTTAATCTTCCTTGTCAATTCTACAATTTAGAAGATTTAGAAACGGGATTAAATCATTCTCAAAATTTTGCCTTATTAATTAATAATCCCCATAATCCTACGGGGAAACTTTGGCATCAAAAGACTCTTATACCTTATTTAGATCAATTTCCTTTGGTAATTGTAGATGAAGCCTTTATGGACTTTTTATCACCTCATGAGCAAGAAAGTTTAATTGATGTAATCACAGATTATGATAACTTAATAATTTTGCGGTCACTAACTAAATTTTATAGTTTGCCTGGCTTAAGAATTGGTTACGGTATTACTAATCCAAAAAGAGTAAAAAAATGGCAAAAATGGCGAGATCCTTGGAGTGTAAACACTTTAGCGATGTTGGCCGGAATAGCCTCCTTAAATGATCATCATTTTCAAGAAAAAACATGGCAGTGGTTAAAACCGACTAGGGCAAAATTAGCCCAAGAATTAACCAAAATTGAGGGCTTAAAACCTTTAGAAAGTAGAACTAACTTTATCTTAGTACAAACAAAAATACCTAGTACAAAATTACAGTTAGAGTTACTCAAACAAGAACAAATATTAATTCGTGACTGTGTTAGTTTTCCTGAATTAGGAGAACAATATTTTCGAGTTGCCGTCAAAAAAGACGAACAAAATGAAAAATTGCTCAATGGATTAAGGAAAATTTATGATATACCTACAAACAGATAATTTAATTTTATAATTGCCTAGGAGATAATTTGATGTTGTGATGTAATTTTTAAACCAAAAGTAGTATTTTAGTTTTAGTTTATAGTTCACTAATATCAAGTTATTCACCAAATAAATACAAACGGTTGCTTATTGCCTATCCTCTCACCAAAAAACTTTTTTTAGCAACGGCCATTTAATCATTATCCCAATTTTCACAGGCAATTAAGTCGCCAATTTGATCTCTCAAAAGATAATCACATTTTTCTAATTCACACTCCACACAAACCCATTCTCGGGCGGGAATATACTGACAAAGGATATAGATTGGTTGATGACGACTAACAGTTCCAGTTTCTACTAAATGACGTACTTCGTCTTTAATCATCTCAATGGAGTAATCCGTTGCAGTTTTTTCTAAAGTTTTCATCTGCTTTTCCCCATAAATTTAATTTGGTTAATCTTTAATATAGTCTAAGTCATGGTGATCGTAAAGACCTGCTTAATGTATCTTAAATTACCATTTTGAGATATATTCTCAGGGTATAGCCTTAAATAGCAATGGTTTCTGTTAATTTCGTTACAAAAAATCACCTTTTTGAATGTCATAATTTGTTGACAAATTAAATAAATCTTGACAAGATAATTTTTGAGCTGCCGACATTTGCCCATAATTAAATATCCAAGGAGTTTCAGGCTTAAGACGTGGTAAAAACCATTGTAAAATGTAAGGACTACCATAGATTATAATACCTTTAAGGGAATCACTTTCTAATAGTTTTTGATAAAATATTTTGGTTGATTCTGTTAAACCACCATTACCCAAAAACGGATTTCCACGGATAAAAGCCTGTAATAGAATCGGTTGATGTTGATATGGGGCTAAATGTAAATTACGATGATCAAACAGTTGAGTCTGATAACCGTAAGTTTCAGGAATTGCCACCGCTGGAGTTTGGCGATCGAGAAAATCACAATTTAACAAATCATGCACCACTACCAAATTTATGCCCTGATTTGTAGCTTTAAGAGGTAAATTACCGCCTTTACTTAAACTTTGGACTAAAATTTCATTTACAATGCTAATATCTTTTGGAGTACAAATAACATCCATAGAAAGAGTTTCTCTATTGTGATTAAATAATTTAGCCTTAGCTTTCTTAATTCGGGTTAAACTTTCATCAATTCTCGCCTCTGATAAAATACCGTCATGAATAGCTTTTTCGATGGAATTAACGGCAATTTCAGGATTTTCAGGCATTAAGAGAATATCTGCACCAGCTTGAATGGCTTTAACGGCAATTTCTTCCCCACAAGAGTATTTTGCTATCCCCCCCATAATTAAAGCATCAGTGACAATTAACCCCTCAAATCCCATTTTCGATCGTAACAATTCTGTTAAGATACCATAGGATAAAGTGGCAGGATTATTGGCATCTAAAGTCTCAACTAATAAATGGGCAGTCATCACACTATCAACACCTTTATTAATAGCCTGTTGAAAGGGTAATAATTCCACTTCCTGCAAACGCTGTAAATTATGGGTAATTTTTGGTAAATCTAAATGAGAATCGGTGGAAGTGTCACCATGGCCTGGAAAATGTTTAGCAGTAGTTAAAATAGGGTAAGACTGACAACCATCAATAAAAGCCTCCGCCAAGTCTCCTACTACTTGAGGATTATCACCAAAAGCACGAACATTGATAACAGGATTATCAGGATTATTATTCACATCGGTTATGGGTGCTAAAATCCAGTTAATGCCTATAGCTAAAGCCTCTTTGGCGGTAATGTTACCCATTTTTTGAGCATATTTTGTTGCTAATAAAGGATTATTTTCCGCAATTTTTGAGAATGCCATAGGAGGTGGAAACCAAGATGCACCTGTAAATCTTTGTCCTACACCTTCTTCAATATCGGCAGCAATGAAAAGAGGAGTTTTTGCCCAAGATTGTAACTGTTGAGTACGATAAGCAATTTCTGCACAACTACCCCCTAATAAGATGATACCGCCGAGATTTAATTCTTCTAACCATTTTTTTAGTTGAGATTGGGTGGCTTCCCATGCAGGGTAACGAATTTGATGATCAAAAATGTAACCTGTGGTGCGTACAATAATTAGCTGTCCTATTTTTTGTCTTAAATTTAGATTGCGCATTATATTTATTTTACGAATAATAGAGATAAATCCCTTACTACGAACTTATTTTATTTATTAGAATTGATTTTATTTTTTTATTTTACCTGATGTTGAATAATTTAATAATCGCTAATAATTAAGTTTTAATTTTATTAAAGATAATTTGATACTATACTGACTATTATAAAATATGAATAGTTTTTAATCTTTTTATTAACAATTTATTTAGTTATTTTAATATGAACACTATTTCAACTCAAGACATAAAAAAGAATCTATTAGATACTTTAAATAAAGTTGCTCAAAATCATGAAAATATTGCTATAGAAATTTCTGAACATCAAAAAGTATATTTAATCCCTGCTGAAGATTATCAATTATTAGAAGAATTACGAGAATTAGAACAAGAAAAAATTGATTTAGATATTGCTAATGAAAGAATAAATGATCCTAATCAAAAAAGAGTTTCTTTTGAACAATTTTTTGACGAATTAGGAATTTAACATAAAGATGTATAAAATTGAGTTTAATCAAAAAGTTAAAAAAGATTTGAAAAATATTCCTACTGTAATTGTCAAAAAAATTAAAGAAGAAATTGCTAAACTTGCTGATAATCCTTACCCATTAGGGCATAAAAAGTTAAAAGGAAATCTGAGAAATTTTATGAGAATTAGAGTAGGGAATTATCGAGTTATTTATCAAATAGAGGATTGGCTATTTTTACATTGTAATAAATTTAATAACTTCACTAATATTTGTCAAATGTGAATTAGAAGGTATATTAGGATTAAGATAATTAAATTCTGATGCTACTCTTTGAATTATGCGATCGACTCCTGAATGATGACGATATTCACAGATTTGTTTTGCCACTTCAACAATAGCTTGCGCGTATAATTGAGGATGATAATTGTTTTCTGGTATTTGTTTACCTTTATTATTTCTAAAGTCATCGCTAATATATGGTAGGGGAGTATATGCTGTTACCCATTGATTTTGTTGAGATAGACAAAGATAAGTCTCTCGATTATGAGTGATAACTCCCAAGGCATTTTTTAAAGCTAAGGGTGTTAAAGGATAGTTTTCTGCCATAAATTCCTTAGAATAATATCCATTTAAGAATAATCGGGCAAATTTACCGCCTTTTTCTCCATAAATATCCCTCATTTGTTGAATATAGTCATTTTTGTTGGGGTATAACATATAAAAAAAATCTTGCAGTTTATCGTCATGTAAAATAACTAAACCAGGAGATTGTTGGCTAATTTTCCATATATCACCATAAAAGGTAGGATTATTACCGAGATGATAAATATTAATGTCGGCTTGATTCAACTCAAACCAAGGCATTTTATCTAATTGATATTGCTTAACTTTGGCGTATTTTTCTAATGCTTGATTCCATTCTTGTTGATTTATCCATAGAGTTATATCTATCTTTTCTTGTAAATAATAGATAATTATCTGGGTATAATTAGCAATATCAGTTTTAGCTGGTAGTAAAGGAGAAAACCAATTTATTTTCATATAGTTGTTAATTTTTCAATAACATTTTCCCAAGTTATATTCATGCTTTCATAATGTTTTCTAGCATTTTTGCCCATAATCACTGATTGACTACGATTATCCCATAATCGATCCATTGCTTCCGCTAAGGCTTGAGGAGTTGATTCGACAATCATTCCCGTCTCTTTAGGGATTAAAAATTCTAAAGGACCTCCAGAATCACTACAAGTAATTACAGGTTTTGAAGATAACATTGCTTCTAAAGTTACATAGCCATAATCTTCATCTAAGGGAGGATAAATTACCCCAAGACATTCGGCATAATATTTAAGTTTCTCTTTTTCTGAAATCCTATTTAAAAAAATGGCACGATTAGAAATTCCCAGTTTTTCAGACATTGCTTTTAATTGTTGATCATAACGTCCATCATCGGCACTCCCGGCAAAAATTACTTTTACATCATGATGAGTTTTAGCAATAGCATTTAAAACTAATTCTTGTCTTTTGATTTTTGTTAAACGACTGGGAAAAAAGAAGTAATTTTGAGAATGATGAGAGTAAAATTCTTCAGCATTTTTAGGAGGATGATAAAGAGGAGTAGAATCAAAATTATTATATTTTTTTAATCTCTTTGCCACATTTTGAGAGTTACTATAAATTTTACGACACTCAGAAAAGGCATTGTTATCGGCATTAATAATGGTATCTCTAATTTGTTGCCCATCTGGATTTTGTGCTAAACCACATATAGGATTATTCCATAAATCATAAGCGTCTCGATGTTGATGTAATAACCAAACTACTTTATTGGGATGAGGGGTTAAATAGGCAGGAAACTTAAGAGGAATAACAAGATCAATTGTTCTATCGCAAGATTCTGTAATATCTAAAAGGCGAAATATTAACATACTATCCAAAATTCGTTGATTAGGATAAGCCTTAAAGGGAATCGTTACTAATTCTGCTTCATAACCAAATTTCTTGAGCATATTTACCAATGAATCCGCATGAATTTCTGCTCCTCCCATGATAAAAGGTGCATTTACTGATATAACTATAATTTTCATAGATAAAAATAATGATTAAATTTATCGGCGAATTCGCTTCTTTCTAAAACATTATCAGGATTTGGCATAGGGGATAGACTAAATAATGATAAGTTGGTGATTGATCTTTAAACAGGAAAGAAGATTCTTTATCTTTTTATTATTAGCCTTGTGGGGTAAAATACTTTTTAAATAGTTTATAGTCAAGAATTTATACTTTATTTTTCTTCTAAACAATTAATTTTTTCTAATAAATATTGATATTTTTCTTTTAAATCTGAATCATTAAATTGCGAAGTTATTAAGTCTTCTTCAGTGTTTTCCTTAATACTTTTTATTTCTTGTAAAAGCATTTGATTAACTTTTACAGATTCTTCTAAAGCGTGTAAAATGTTTAAATTTACTTCTCTTTGATCTTTAAATAGAAAGTTTAAAATTTTAAAAAAGATAAAAGTAAAAGGTTTTAATAAAAAAATAAGAGGAATTTTAGTCCATGAATTAGGTAAACTATTTCTGATGTTAGATCTTGATTTTGCTGTCTTGATAAAACCTTGAAAATATTTAATCTGTTCTTCTATATTGTGCCATATTAAATTCCTTTCATAATCAATTTTTTTTTGTTTCTCTATAGAGTTTATTTCGAGGATAATTTTTTGTTTGATTTTTTGAATACCAATATTGGGGATATTAATTTCTAGCATACATAATGACTTTTAAGATTTGTACTAACTATAACAATCTTATTCAACTTTTCAGAATGATAAGGTGAAATTAAGGGCTTAAAGCTCTTACTACAAACTTATAAAAGTTTAGCTTTCCACAAAAATACTGGTATTGGTTAAGGTTAAACCCGTACTTAAAGTAGCAATTTGTACTGCTCCAATAATTCCATTACCATCGGAATCAAAGAATAACCCTCCCGTACTAGAATTATAGATAAAACGATGAGCGGAAGAACTGTAGGGCGATGCACACCCCACCATTTTTTTTTTACACCACGACAATATCAACATTAGTCAAGGCTAAACC
>NZ_VRZC01000068.1 GCF_016743215.1 Geminocystis sp. GBBB08 | reverse complement strand
AGTGCCGAGTTTTCACCGATTTTATTCAAAAATTGCACATTTTTCTAATGATTTTCCCTGAAACTATAGCGAGGGTAGCAAAAGATACTTGATCAAGTTAAGAATGACACTAAACACCTTGATTTATCATTATTTAACCTAACACCTGATACCTGATACCTGATACCTGATACCTACCCTCACCAAAATACTTTTTGACGCAACCCCTAATTAAAACGTTTAATATCACCGAAAGAAATGTCGATGGATTTTGTGGGTAACAAAGGTTTAAATGTCCAATGTTGTTCTAAATTTCGTAATAAAATATCTTGTTTACGTCTTAAATCTTCAATGTCACTACCGTAGTTAATAACAGCAAAATAAACGTGATTTCTTTCAGCTGTAGAAATAACCCCTGCAAGGGCGCTTACTACTGATAATGTTCCTGTTTTTGTAGGGATACCATAGGGAATGTTGCGATATTCTACTGTGCCTTTTTTATCAACTCCTGCTACTGGAAATAAATCACCGATGTTAATATCACTCCCTTCTAATTGACTTTCTAAACTCATTAACATTCGACACACTGCACGGGGTGAAATACGGTTATCAACTCCTAAACCCGAGCCATTGTGTAATAATATTTCTTCTTTAGGTATATTAGCTAGTTTTGTGGCAATATCAGCTACTTTTGTACCCCCTCCTATTTGTTGAGCTAAAGATTCCGCTATTTTATTATTACTATAGACATTCATCGATCGCAATATTTCTCTTAAAGTCAAAGATTGATGAGTTAACAATAAATTTGTATTACTTGGCAAACTATCTATTTTTTTGACTGTGCCTTCTATCGTTATATTTGAGGGTAAGGGCGAATTTTTCATCGCTTTATATTGTTTTTGGATGATTTGTGCCCATTTTTTACTATTTAAAGCCTGTTTTAATAATTCTCCCGATTTAATCGGATTTTCTTCATAATTCATTTGCCAATTCCCCACTACAATTAAGTTACCTCTTACTGTCTGAATACCTAATTGTTGTAATTTACTTCCCAAGACAATAGCTTCTTCCCATACAAATAAAGGATCCCCTCCGTATTCTACAATTAAATCACCTTGTAAAATACCGTTATTAATTTCCCCTGTGCCGTAAATTTTAGTTAAAAAACGATGCTCTAAACCCCATGTATGTATTGATGCTATCGTGGTAGCGATTTTTGTTAAAGATGCAGCAGGAGCAGGTATTTTACCGTTATTATCACCTAAAATTGCCCAATCCGATTGAATCCAAATTCCTTGTTTTTGGGTTAACAAACCTTGACGGGCAAGAGTTTGTAAATATTTATCCACTATAACTGGTACTTGAGGATCAGGATTACTAGGTATCTGAAAAATAGCGGCTTGATGCCATGAAATCATCGGTAAAGATTGAGGTTGACTAAAGCCAAAGAGAAACCCTAATAAATGGGGAAAAAACATAAATAGTGATTATTAAAGAAAGAGAAGTTTTATCAGCAATTATCCCAGTTGAAAATTTATTTCAAAGCTATTTATTAGCTAACGTTATCTTAAAGATAACTAAATTTCTCATTCCTCATTCCTCATTCTTCATTCTAAATTCTAAATTCTACTAACCAATGGTATTAATCGCCGCTGTTACTTTTTTAATGACGTTATCAGGTAAAGGAATATAACCTAAATCACTACTGAATTTTTGTCCCCCAGTTTTACTAGCACACCAAGTAAGTACTTGTTTTAAAGGTGTAACAATATTGGCATTAGGATATTTTTTATAAGCCAGAATCCAACTAAAAGAAACAATGGGATAAGCGCGATCGCCAGCAGGATCAGGAGCAAAAGCCCTTAAATTGGCGGGTAACTCAATTTGGGATAAAGAAACAGAAGCATTTTGTAAGCTACCAGGTACTATTTTCCCCGCTTTATTTTGTAACTCTGCTGTTTTTAGTCCATTTTTTTTTGCAAAACCATATTCAATATAGCCAATTGCCCCGTCAGTTTGTTGAATAGTAGCCGTTACACCTTCATTTCCTTTCGCACCGATACCAGTAGGCCACTGAACCGTAGTACCTTCTCCTACTTTACTTTTCCAGTCACTGTTAATAGCCGCTAAATGTTTTGTAAATACTCCCGTAGTTCCTGAACCATCGGAACGGTAAATAACTCTAATTGGTTTACTTTTAGGAGATCCTATCTGATTCCAATTAGTAATTTTACCTAAGAAAATATCAACTAATTGTTGACGGGTAAGTTTAACAGTAGTGACATCTTTATTATTGAAAGCTAATACAACTAAACCAGCGGTAACAGGTAAAAGTACCACACCACGAGAAACCTTAGCAATTTCCTCATCTTTCATGGCTACATCACTAGCACCGAAATCAACAGTATTACCCATAAACTGTTTAATACCTGCACCACTACCAACGGATTGATAGTTAACTTGAGTATTTTTGTTAATTTTATTATACTCCACAAACCAACGTTGAAATAAAGGAGCAGGAAAACTTGCACCAGCACCATTAATTCTTACAGCTTGGGCAGATGCGGACTCAAAAGGTAGTTGACTGGCGATTACACTACCAGATAAACCTGCTAAACCGTATAAAAAATCTCTTCTTCTAATATTAAAATCAGTCATTTGATTAATTACTATAACCAACTATTTACAGCTTAAATTTTAAAACAATTTGTGATTATTTAAACTAAATTAATCAGAAAAATTTTTAAATTTATTTTTAATAGGACAATTAGGCTAGTTTCTTTATTTTTAAGTGTTTTAAAATACTTTTAGGTTAAGTTTAGGTTAAGTGTAGGTTAATAATTAGACTTTAAAATTAGCTGATAGCTAACTGCTAATAGCTACCCTCATCAAAATAAAAATACTTTATAATCATACAATATATCACATAGTGTTTAACACACAACCACAAAAAGAGGCTGTGCATTAAAACGAAAAATATTGAAATTAATTGAAATTATAAACTATAGAAATCCTTAATAGGTTGTGGTAAATTAAATAGTAGTTAATAGCTCTCAAACTCAAGTCATGTCTAAATTATAAATTATAAATTATAAATTTTCTCCGACAAAAATGCCACAAATCAAATAGGATTGCTATAGGATCCTGATCTCATTTAATCATCTATTGTCTTTATTTGTATGACGCAAAGTAACTTTGAAACAGCATTAGATAAATCTCAATTAACTTCCTCAATGTGGTTATTATGGACATTATCAGCCGGACTAATCGCTCTGGATGGTTTCGATTTTTTTATCATCGGTATTGCTTTACCCTTCCTCGAAAAAGACTTTAATCTTACTTCTTTGCAAATTGGTATTCTCGCTGTAGCTGCAATTGTAGGTTCTTTGGTTGGCTCATTAACTTTAGGTGCGGTAACAGATAAAATCGGGCGACAAAAAATGTTACTCCTTGATGTCATTCTTTTTGTAGTAGCAAGTGCTGGAACGGCATTGGCATGGAATGCTACTTCTCTAATTTTTTTCCGCTTTTTAGTGGGAGTTGCTATCGGTGCAGATTATCCCATCAGCGTGGCGTATATTACCGAAAATGTGCCTTCAAGAGTGCGGGGTAAGATGGTGATTGGTGCATTTACTTTTCAAGCCGTAGGGGCTTTATTTGGGGCATTGACGGGAATTTTTGTGATTAGTAGTTTACAACATCTTTATCCTAATTCAGATTTAATTATTATCCAATATAGTTGGCGTTTAATGTTAGGAATTGGCTTAATTTTAGCGATTTTAGTAGGGTTGTTACGGTTACAATTTCTCTTAGAAAGTCCTCTTTATTATATAGCAAAAGGTGATTATAAAAATGCTGAATTAGCCGCTCAAGAATTGTTAGAAATAGATATAAAAATTACCTCAAAAACCGAGATTATATCTTTACAAAATTCCCTTAATTATCGCTCTTTATTCTCAAAAAAATATCTTAAAAATACATTATTTGCTTCTTTGCCTTGGTTTTTACAAGATATAGCTACTTATGGTATTGGTATTTTTACCCCTATTATTATCTCTGTTTTAGCTTTCGATCAACAAGATAATTTTATGATTCGTCAAATACAATCAGCTCAAGGATCTGCTCTCGTTGATATATTTTTAATTATTGGCTTTTTATTTGCTGTTTTTTTAGTCGATAAAGTCGGCAGAATTTTTTTACAAATTACTGGTTTTATTGGTATGGCTTTTGGTTTATTTTTATTAGGAATATCAGGAGATCCTAACCTTCATCAAGATCCTAATTTAACATTGGTTTTTCTGGGATTTTTAATCTTTAATATCTTAATGAATGCTGGTCCTAATTCTACTACTTTTTTACTTTCAGGGGAAGTTTTCCCCATCTCAATTCGTGGAAGTGGTGCTGGTTTAGCAGGTGCGATCGCCAAATCAGGAGCAGTTTTAGGAACTTTTATGCTTCCCATTGTCAAAGAAAACTTTGGTGTACCAATGTTATTATATATTCTGGCTTTTTGTTGCTTATTAGGAGCTATTTTTACTTATTTATTAAGAATAGAAACTACTGGTAAATCTTTAGAAACAGTTAATGATTAAACTTAAATATCAGGGCAAAATTAATTCTATATAAGTAACCAGAGCATTTTCAATCCTACAGTTAAATTAATTTTATTAGTTAAATTTATTGAACATTTTTGATTAAAAGTACCGTTAAAACCATTGCAAGAGTGCCTATTGCCCATTGCCTACCCTCATCAAAATACTTTTTCAACAACCCCTAAATAAGTCATAGCCGCTTGATATTGTAAATCTTTTTCAGTGCCAATTTCAAAATAGCTAATGGGATCTTGAGATACTGTGTAATTTGGCGTAATACCGAGTTTATTAATATCTGTATGACTAGGAGTCTCATATTTAGCTACAGTAATATCAATTCCAGTACCAATCGTTAATTCAAATAAAGTCTGAATTAAGCCTTTTCCAAAGGTTTTTTCACCAACTAAAACTCCTCGATGGTTGTCTTTGAGGGCACCTGCTAAAATTTTACTAGCACTAGCAGAGCCTTGATTCACTAATACTACTAAAGGTTTATCGGTTAAAGCCTCCCCATCCGCATCATAACTACCTAAAACTCCTTGACGATTGACAGTATAAACAATAGTACTCGGTTGTAACCATAAACGAGCGATTTCAATTCCTGCTTGAAGTAACCCCCCCGGATTATTTCTTAAGTCTAAAATATAGCCTTGAGCTCCTTCTTGTTCTAATTTAATCATGGCATGGGCCAAATCTTTGGTAGCATTACCACTAAATTGGGTTAACCCTAAGTAACCAATGGGATAATTAGGATTAGTTTTATCTAAATGAGATGTTACTGCACTTAGGGAAAGACGATCACGTTTTAATTGATAAATTGTAACTTTATTATCATTTTTATGTTTAATTTCAAGTATTACTTGAGTGCCTATCTCTCCTCGAATTTTATTAGCGGCCTCATCTAAAGTTAAGGTATGGGTATCAATTCCATCGATAGTGATAATTTGATCCCGTGGTTGAATACCAGCTAATTCTGCGGGAGAACTAGGTAATGGTGTTACAACTTCTAATTGATTATTTTCAGGGTTGATGCTAATTTGTAAGCCAATGCCAGATAATTCACCAGAAGTAGTAATTTGTAAGTTATGATAATTTTCAGGAGGCAATAAACGGGTATAAGGATCATCAAGAAGAGCTAACATTTCTTTGATGGCATTATAAGTTTCTTCTCGATTATGTAAGGGTTTTTTAAGGAATTTTTGCCGAATTTGCCACCAATTTTGATTATTAAAAGAATCATCAACATAAGCCTCATTTACCAATCGCCAAGATTGCAATAAAACTTTTTCTTCTTCACTATAGGCATAGGCGTTAGCAGTAAAAATAAAATTGAAAAAGAAAATACATAAAACAATGGTGACATTTAACCAAATTTTTTTCATAGCAAACTTTAAATTTCGACAATTGATTATTTCAAGATTTATTATTACCTAAAATCTGGAAACAAGAAATCCTCCTAATCCTCTAACACCCTAACACCCCATCATTTTTCCCAACTTACTTTGAAACAACCCTGCCTTATTACTTATTATGTATCGAGAGTAAGAATCTCAACGCCACCATGAGTAATGGCTATGGTATGCTCAAATTGTGCTGATAATTGACGATCTTTTGTTAAAGCTGTCCAACCATCCTCTAAAACATCAGCTTCCCATGTACCTATATTAATCATTGGTTCGATTGTAAATACCATTCCAGGGCGTAATTTTTTACCTGTACCTTTTTTGCCAAAATGAGGCACTTGGGGAGGAGTATGAAATGTTCTACCAATACCATGACCTACAAAATTTCTGACCACCGAATAACCAAAACTTTCAGCATATTCTTGAATTGCTGCCCCAATATCCCCAATTCTCCCTCCAGGGCGTACAGCATTAATGCCTCTATATAAACATTCTTCCGTAACTTCTACTAATTTTTTCGCTTCTAATGAAGGATTACCCACAAAAAAAGTTTTAGAAGTATCGCCATGATAACCTTCTAAAATTGGAGTAACATCAATATTAATAATATCTCCATCTTTTAAAATTTGTTTTTTATTGGGGATACCGTGACAAATTACCTCATTCACGCTAGTACAAATAGAAGCGGGAAACGGTGGATTACCATAACCTAAAGGAGCACTTTTTGCCCCCTTTGCTTTTGTCCATTTTTCCGCCTCTTCATTTAATTCATAAGTACTAATACCGGGTTTAACCATATTGCCCAAATGTTTCAATAACTGTGCCGCTAATTTTCCTGCCTGACGCATTTTATCTATTTCTCTGGCGGATAAAAGAACTATATTTTCGTTGCCCATTATAATTTTCTATCTATATTTTTTCTATTTCACTTTTTTAAATTGTAACCTCAGTTGTTAGCTAATTTGAATTATTTATTCGATATGATTTTAGCCGCTAAAATTCCCCCAAGAAAACCGAATAAATGGGCTAACCATGATATATGAGGATTAGAAGGTAAAACTCCCCAAATCATGCCACCATAAAGGAAAATCACAACTAAGGAAAGGGCGATAGAGGCAGGTTTTTTTTGAAAATAACCCCGTAGCATTAAAAAACCAAAATAACCAAAAATAACTCCACTAGCACCAACGGTGATAGAATTGGGTTGAGCAAATAACCAGACTCCGATACCACTAACTATCATGGAGTAGAAACTTACCACAAAAAAATCATTGGTATCTTGCAACATCACAAACCATGCTAGAATGCCAAATGGTAAGGTATTAGCGATTAAATGGGCAAAATCTGCATGAAGAAACGGTGCTAAAATTATGCCTCTTAATCCGACTATATTCCTTGGAATGATACCAAAATAATCAAGGCGATCGCCAAAAAATATTTGATTAACAATTTCAATAATCCAAAATAGAGCGATAAAAGTACTAATAATGCTAATTTGGGATTTTAATTCTTTAACCAACTCCTTCATGTTGTCTTCACTCATGACTTAATTTTCCTGTTGAGTTATTTTCTTTCTCCATTTTATAGCGTTTAAAAGAAACATCTCCATAATTTACAGTTTCCAAAGCTAAAATCTTAAAACCACAGCGAGAAAAGACGGGTTGAGAAAAAAAACTAGCCTCAGTATAAAATCTAGTGATACCTTGTTTCAATCCTATTTCTAAAACATATAATAATAACTTAGTGCCATAACCTTGACGGGTAAAATCAGGATGAAGATAAAAAGAGGCAATATGTCCATCATTTCTTAAACCACAAAAACCAATAATTTGCTCATTTTTTATCAGTAAATAAGTATTAGCATGAAAAATAAAATCATGAAACTTACTAATATTATCAGAAAAAGATGACCAAGCCATTACTTGGGAAGGAGAATATAAACTAGGGGCAAGTTTTTTGACAGTTTGAGAATATATCTGTCTTAAAATGTCAAAATCTTTTTCTACAGCTAAACGAAACATAATTACCAATGAGGAATTAAGAATGAGGAATTAGGAATTAGGAGTAGGGTTTGAATATTATTCAATCCTTATTAGAAATTAGGAATTAATTTATATTAATTTTTTGTTCTAAATTGATCATAATTTTATTGCCTCTTTTAAGTTGATATTTTCCTATCCATAAGCCTTTTTCTAAAGTAGATTTATTATTTTTTCCAACATAACTCATCCATGAGCGAGAAGATTTATTTATCGGTTGTTTTTGATTGATAATTACCTGATTATTAGGATTTATTAATTGGAAAGATTCTTCATCATTTTCTAAGACTCCAAAAGCATGAATCCAAAAAATTAATTGAGGACTTTTGATATTAATTTGGCTATGGTAAAATTTACCTTCCCATAGTTTTTTTTGAGAAGGAATTTCTGGGGCAAAACCACCTTCAATTAATCCCGTTGGAATATAGTTAAGGCTTTTTTCCCATAAGGGTTTTTTCGGCATTTGACAACCTGTTTCTTCGGTTATTCCCACAAACGGATCGACAATTTTACCATCCTGCCTTAAACTTAAATGAACATGGGGAAAAGATGCTAATCCTGATGATCCTACCATCCCTAAAATTGTCCCTTTTTTGACTTTCATGCCATTTTTAACCACAATACTGTTTTGTTTTAAATGACAATATTGACTCTCCCAACCATCTTCATGTTTAATTACTAACCCGTTACCACATTCTTGCCCTTCTGTTGCTTTTTTGTCACTTTCACTCGCTACTAAATGATCCGCTACTCCATCTCTTAACCTTAACACGATACCATCAGCAATCGATATAACAGGGATACCTTGTTTCATTACTTGTAAATTAGGGATACCAAAATCTGTACCGTTATGAGTATCATAGGTTTGTCTGCCACAATTAAAGTCAATCTCTTTTGACGTAGGATCATGATCAACATAGTGCATTATATAACAATTTTTTCCTAAATTACAGTTAATAGGTAAACCAAATTTAGGAGAAGAAGACGCAAAAGTAACTAGCGAAAATGAAACTATTATTAATATTAAAATAAAGCTGATTCTTTTAATCCATTTTATTGCTAGTTGTGACATTTTTCAGAAAGTTAGATGAGTATATTATATTTTGTTCCTCTCGCAAAGGCGCAAAGACGCAAAGGTTTACAAGAATTTTATAGTTGAGTTTCTTTATTTTTTGATTGATTTTTTAAGTATTCAAATACTGATTTATCGCCAATATCAGGAGGAATTTCTTGGATAGCTTTATTCATGAGAAATACTAAAAATAATATGCCCCATGTCGTTAATAAAAATATTCCTAATTTTACAGAAAAAATATTGATTATATAACCTAATAATAAAGTAGGTATCATTGCACTTAAAATCTTTGCTTCAATACGGTTAAAACAAAAAGCTTCTTTAATAAATATCCCTGTTAAACTAGCAAAAATAAAACCAATACCTAATAAACTTAAAGGTTGATTTTTGATAACAATTACTAAAGATTCTTGACTTTTTATCGCCAACACTATAGTGCTAATTGTGCCTATTAACCAGAAAAGTTTTAGGGTGTTATGTAATGGTTTTAAATAAATATGAATTGTTTGTAAACTTACTCCCAAACTAATAATAAATATCGCAAATAAAACCGTTAAACTTTTTTCGATTAGAGGAGTTAAACCTATCCAAAAAAACAGTAAAATACCTACGGCAAAACTTATTCCCGCTACCGCTAAACCAAGACGATATATCATTACTTCTCGATAATCACTTTCTGTAATGGTAAAGTTGCCAAATTGTCCTTGATAAATGTTAGATTCCATTTTCATCAATTTAATTAAATCTTACTCTAATTTGATCATTATATTCTTTATTTAATTTTATTTTAGCACTACCACCGTTAACTGCTATCTCTAACCATCCATGACTACCAATTAAAGCTAATAAATCCCCTTGATTGACACTGCTATAGGTGAGGTGATTATTAATTTTATCTTTCCCTTCTATTAAATACCATGATTTATTATTCAGCATATTCATAGCAATATTTGTGACTAAATTACCATATATATCAATATACTGAATTGTTCCAATAATTTCTTTGCTATTAATAATAACAGGTTTTATCTTTAACTCAACTAAACTATCTTCTTTTATCTCTTCTCCTAATTCATTTAAACTTATTCCTTGACTCAAATAACCTGCCACAGCAGCAAAAATATCTCTCCCATGAAATGTACTACTAGGATTAGAATTAAACCAATATTTCTTATTCGTTAACTCTACTATTTTTTCTGGTTTATATTTACTCAAAACACCGCTAAATATCCCATTATTTGGACAAATTAAATAACCTTTTTTAAAGGCGATCGCCAGAGCTTTTCTTTTACTGCCCACGGTAGGATCAACTACGGCTAAATGAATGGTATGATCAGGAAAAAAGTCAATAGCATTCATTAAAGCAAATCTAGCAGCTAAAATATTTTGTCGGGGAATTTCATGGGTTAAATCAATTAAATCTACATCAGGATTGAGACTTTTAATCACCCCTTTCATCACTCCCACATAAACATCTTGTAAGCCAAAGTCTGTTAATAAAGTGATCATTTTAATGATAGCTTATATATTGAAAAATAAGATGTGACAAAAAAGACTTTTTCTGGAAACTGTCATTAATCCATGAAAACAAATTGAGGATAATTTTCGTTACCATAAGCCTTGATAGATTCAATTTCTAAAGAAAATCCCCCTGTTTCAAAACTAGGATTATAACCGCCGTCATATTCAAATTTACTCAACATTAATTGCAAAGAATAGACTTTACTGGAATTAAATTTATCGGCATCTTTGAGAGTTTTTGCCCGAAAAACAGGGATTAAATCATTAAAAGGAATATCCACAATTATCCATTCATTGGCTATCGTATCAAAAGAATAACAGTAACTAATTCCATCCCATTTTCCTTCACATCGAGTTATAAATTTATATCTTTTGCCATCCCCTTTTATTTTTAATCTTATGCCTTGATAAGTAGATAAATCCCACGGTTGACTAAAATTTTTACTCCTAACTGAGGCAAAACCGCCATTATTATCGGTGGAAACAATACCAGTAAAAATAGCACGGCGATCGCCTAAAATTAAGTTACTGCTACTAACTCCACCCATAACAACATCATCCACAGCCCCCCAAATATTGCGTAAATTTTGGTTAGGTGTTTGAAAATCAAATAAGATTATTTCTCCTTGTTGTAGATTTTGACTAACTAATTCTCGTAATTTATTAATCCCATTTTGAGGAAAGAATATAATTTTATTCACTCTTTCTAAAATTGATGAAGGAGGATTTTCTGTCTCTAAATTAAAGGGGATAATTTCTGTTATGGGAGAAGAAAAAGCCGTTGTCGGTGATGAGCTAATAATTCTTAAAGGTGTTTTTTTTTCCTGTAAATTATTAATCGTTTCTTGTGCTAAAGGACTACGATTATCAGTAACTAATGTTAAATTTATCATGGAAGAAATATTATTTTTATTGATACTTTCTGAGTTAAATAATTTTTTAAGACAAAGGGGAAAAGGTATCACTTCAAAATAAGTTAAAGTTTCCCAAAGACGTTTTAATTCCATAACCAAAAATTTAATCTAAGTTTTACCTATTATTACTTTTAATCTATATCATTGTCTAAACCCGGACGGGGAATATCTACAAGTGGAGGATTCCAAGGGGCAAACCAAGGTAATAAAAGTAATCCAGGAAGGGCTAATATTATGGTAAAAACAAAAAACCATGACCAACCAATATTTTCCACTATTTTTCCTGCCGGTGCAACTAAAATATCTCTACCCACCGCATATAAACTAGATAATAAAGCATATTGAGTGGCAGAAAATTGGTGATTACATAAACTCATCAGAAAGGCGATAAATGAAGCTGTGGCTAAACCACCACAAAAGTTTTCAATATTAATGGTTAATACCATGATGGGATAATTTTGTCCGACTTGTGATAACACTAAATAAGATAAATTGCTCATGGCTTGTATTGCTCCAAATATCCACAAGGCTCTATTAATGCCTATTTTGCTCATGACTGCACCTCCTACTAAAGTGCCGACAATGGTAGCAAGTAAACCCATTCCTCCTTGTATTGCCCCAATATCGGTTTGTGTAAATCCAGTTTGTAAAAGAAAAGGCGTTGACATATTCGCCAAAAAAGAGTCTCCCAGTCGATAAAGGTTAATGAATAACAACATTAAAATACCAGAGACTACTCCTGAGCGTTGAAAAAACTCTTGAAAGGGCAAAATTACGGCATCTTTAAGAGTTTGAGGGCTATTATTGTCGAATTTTGGTTCTGGCGCAAAGATAGTAAAACTTACAGTTAGTAACATTAATCCAGCTAAACATAAATAAACCAAATTAAAGGGCATTAAATCGGCTAAAATCAAAGCAACTGAACCTGTTAACAGTAAAGCAATACGATAACCTAAAACAAAAGTAGCCACCCCTGCACCCATTTCATATACTTCGAGAATATCTGTACGATAAGCATCAGCAACAATATCTTGACTAGCACTAATAAAAGCAATAAATACGGCGTTAATGGCAACAAAAAATAAGGCTTCTTTTGGTCGTTGTAATGACATACAAGCGATCGCCACTACTAATAAAAGTTGCGTAATAATTAACCAACCTCGACGACGCCCGTAAAAAGGTGGTACAAAACGATCCATGAAAGGTGACCAAAGAAACTTTAAAGAATACGGTAATCCTACTAAACTAAATAAGCCAATGGCGGATCAAATTACTCCTTCTTGAGTCATCCACGCCTGTAGGGTTTTGTTTGTCAGCAGGTAAGGTAATCCGGAGGAAAATCCTATTAATAATAATGCTAAAATTTTTCTACTTTCAAAGACTCTAATTAAATTATTCATTTGTCATTTTTTAATTGTCATTTATCAGCTATCAGCTATCAGCTAAGTAAGTGCCTAAGCAAAATTATTGAACAATTTTAAAATTAGTTTAAATAACCTCTAATCGTTATTAAACAGTGTTTGTTACCGTTTATATTTTAAAAGTAAACATATCATTAATTTTGCATACCTACTTATCAGCTAAAAACTGACTTCTATATGCTTTGTTAATTGTTAATTGTTAATTGTTAATTATTTAAGCGTTTCTAGTTTCGCTAAACGGCTTTGTAAATCCTGATTTTCTTCTTTTAATTTGTCAATCGCTTGTTGTAAGTCTTTAGAAGTTTTATCACTGCCAAGTTTTCCTCGCACCTGATTTATGGCTTCTTCAGCTCGTCTTTTAACTCTCCCATCAGGGTTGGTATCCGCTAAATTTGTTAACAAAGCAATAGCTTGAGAGTCTTCTATTTGCCCTAAACCACCTATTAATGACATTTGAGTCAAAAAGAAGGTATCAGACATCATAGACTCGAATTTTTCTAAAATTATCGCTAATTTATCGGGTTTTTGCCCTTTGGCGATCGCCCCTAAACTACGAATAGCAGTTAAGCGTAAAGGTTGAGGAATACCTAATTCTGTATATTTACCGATAATATCGGCGGCTTTTTCGCTAGTTTTGAGTTGACTTAAGCCTGTAATAGCACTTGATCTAATAATCTCATTCCAGCCACTTTTTTCTGCTAAAATTCGCTCTAACAGGGCAATAACTTCTTCTTGTTTGCTTTCGAGACTGCCTGTTGCTAATTTGCTTAATCCTTGAATAGCAGAGGATTCTACATAATAACTTTCATCACCGTTGATGACGATATTTTTTAAGGCTTGGTAACTAGCTTCATTTTTATGGTGAGTTAAGGCTTCCACAATTGCCCTTCTTATCTTTGCGTCATTATCTCCTATATGGGTAATTAATGCTTCTGTGGCTTGATTCAGTTTAATTTTCCCCAATTGTTTGGCAATTTCGACTTTCACTCCCCAAAATTTCTCGTTTTCTAAAGCATTATTTAAGATTTTCACCGCCTCTAAATTCCCTTTTTTCCCAATGGCGATCGCCGCATAAATACGAGAGATGACATCAGGATCATGTTGTAATTGAGCTTTTAATTCACTAAATCCATATTCTAATTTAACGGTTTTTAAGTGATAATTACCGACATCAAAAGAGATAAAATCAGGCTTTTCTGTTAAAGGAAAATAAAATACTTGCTCAATTTGATTAAGTTTAAGATAAACGGTTTTAATTACAGGCTTTTGATTTTCTTTAATATAACCAAAACCTAAAGGAATTTTTAAATTAAATAAATCCTTAAATTTACCGTTTTCTTCTTTGGCTTGAGTTTGCTTAATATTTACTATAGCTAAATTTGATTCACTATCCCAACTATAATTAATTTTAAAATCTGGATGTCCTCCTCTAAAAACATACTGATCAAAAAGAGGGCTTAAATTATAACCTGTTGACTTCTCGATTGCTCGTAATAAATCAATAGTTTCTACAGTTTTATGGGCGTTATCTTTAACAAAAGTATGAATAAATTTATTAAATAATTCCTCTCCTAAAATACCTCTAATCATATGATAAACACAAGCACCTTTTTCGTATAAATGGCGATCATATAATTCTATAGGCTCTCGGTAAACATTCGTAACTATTGGACGACGATAACGAGAAGAATCTTCTTGTAAATAATTACGAGCTTCTTTCAATAAGTAGTAAGCTCCATCATCCTGACTATATTCATATTCTGTCCATAACACTTCAGCATAGGAAGCTGCACCCTCTTTAATCCATGCGTGACTCCAATGTTTAATTACCACTAAATCTCCAAACCATTGATGCGCTAATTCATGGGCAACTAAACTTTCTGTATTTTTATTGTCAATGGCTGCTTTTTCGTCTAATAAGCAACGATCCGTTAATAAAGTAGTGGATGTGTTCTCCATGCCCCCGAAAATAAAATCATCCACAAAAACTTGGGCATATTTAGAATAAGGATAAGGATAACCATATTTTTGACTGAAAAATTCAATCATTTTTGGAGTTTTACCCATGCTAATTTTTGCTTCTGTTTCTCGTCCTTTTTCCACATAATAATTAACAGGAATGTCTTGCCATTTATCCTCTATTTCTGTAAATTTGCCTACCGCTAACGTCATTAAATAGGTAGGATGAACTTGAGGTTGTAGCCAATGATAAATTTTATCTCCGTCTTTTTCTTCTGTTTTAATTAACTCACCATTGGAGATAGCAATATAATCAGAAGGTACTTTTATTTTAATCTCAGAAGTAGCCAATTGCCCGGGATAATCGAAACAAGGAAACCAATATCTTGAGTCTTCATCTTCTCCTTGTGTCCAAATTTGGTTTGGTTTATGGGGATAATAGTCATCAGGTGCAATAAAATATAAACCTCGTTGCGGTTTTTCTTTACTATAGGCGATCACAATTTTTAGATCTTCTTCAGTGCTAGGCTGTAAAAGATTAATTGTAATAATTTCGCCGTCATAGTCAAAAGGTTGGTTAACATTGTTAATCAACACTGATTCAATGGTTAAATCTACGGCATCGATACTTAATTGAGTAATATTATTTCTCACAGGAGTTAAAATAATCGTACAAATACCCCTAAAACTTTGTCGAGGAATATCTAACTCTAAATCAAGGAAAATATGTTGAACTTGTCCGTATCGATGAGGATTATAATGAGGTTTGGCACCGGGTAACTCAAAACTTTTTTTCTCTTCAGCATCAAAATAATATTGCAAATGACTCATAATCTCAATAAACGGAGAATTAACTACTATATTGAAGAATATATTAACAAATTGTTGATAAACTAAATTAATTGAAAAATATCCGATGAAAATTAAAGCTAAAATTAGTAATGTATTAGTTCAACAAAGCCATTAGCAGTTTAAAATATTATGGAAAGATATATTATAGACGCTTTTTGGGATTATGAAGCTCAAGTCTGGATTGCCACCAGTGATGATATTTTAGGATTAGTTACTGAAGCAGAAAATATCGATATTTTAATCCAAAAAGTTAGAGTAATTGTTACCGAATTATTAGTTTTAAATCACCAAGTTAAAAATAATAATACTCAAATAAAATGGGATTTAATTATTCATCATCAAGAATTATTAGAAGTAGCATCTTAAATGACTAAATCTTTTACTCCACAACTAAAAAAATCCCGCTTAAAATATAGTTGTCTATTACACAGACAAGGCAAAGGTGATCACGAAATATAGTATATAGCAATCCTAAATGATTCTTGGCAAAAGAAGGACTACAAATTTAAAGGCAAGGGGTTTAAACCCTTTGTTGAATAATAGGTAAAACATTATTTCCTATCTTTAAATATTTCACAACTGATTTAGTATTGCTATAATCCTTTAAGTGATAAATATTTTGTGGTTGATAATTCTATTAAATCAAAACATACAGCTAATGCGGTTTTAAAACAGGCGGGATTAAATAAATAATTTTAATTACAAATATGGTATTTTAAATGTTGCGCTCAAGATTAGTCAGAGAAGGATCAGTTGGATTATTTTTGTTATTAGGTTTAATTGTATTTGGCGGAATGGTATTTTTTTTGAAAGGTCATAAATTTCAAAATAGCAATTATCAATTAAAACTACAATTTGCCAATGCAGGAGGATTGAGAGAAGGCGGTAGAGTTTTTTTCCGTGGTGTAGGTGTCGGTAGAATCGTACAAATAAGGCCGGGTAGTAATGGGGTAGAAATTGTCGCTGAAATTGATGGGCAATTAAGGATACCTTCTGATGTGCGAGTTTCTACAATTCGCTCTGGATTATTAGGTGATGTTAGTGTTAATATTATTCCTAAAAATGATCTTACAGATGAAGCAAAACAAATTAATCCCCTCAGTCAAGATTGCTCTACACAAAGCATTATTTTATGTCATCAAGAAAGTATTAATGCTCAAGCTAGTCCTGATTTAGTCGAAAGTTTAAGCCGTTTAGCTGATCGTTTTAATGATGATCAATTGTTTGATAATGTTAATACTGCCGTTATTAGCATCAATAGTGCGGGGAAAAAAGTATCAAATTTAACCGATAATCTTTCAACATTAACCACCCAAGTCAAACAAGATTTAAGTAAAGTTTCCAACGCCGCCGAAAGGATAAGTCATTCTGCTGATGCTGTGGCAAATACCGCCCAATCTTTTTCTAATACTGCTGATGTCACCACCGAACAAGTTAAACGTTTAGCTGATGATTATAGTAATCTTTCCTCTGAAATTAGCACTCTTACCACTAATGTAAATACCGTTATTACTGAAAATAAATCTAATCTTAGCACTGCGATCGCCAGTTTAAGTCAAACCGCCCAAGAAGTTAGTCAAGTAGCCAAAAATACCGATCAATTAGTAACCAGAGTTAATCAAACAGATGTTGAAAAAATCTCCAAAAACTTTGAAACCAGCAGTCAAAATTTAACGGAAATCAGTAAAAACTTGTTAACACTTTCCCAAGAATTAAATAACCCTACCAACCTCGTCACCTTACAACAAACCTTAGATTCTGCTAGAGTTACCTTTGCCAATACCGCTAAAATTACTTCCGAAATCGAAGAATTTACAGGAGATCCCGAATTTAGGCGAAATTTGAGAAAATTAGTAAACGGATTGAGTAATTTAGTTTCTTACACTGAGTTACTAGAAAAACAAATAGAATTAGCGACATTATTGGAAGAAGTAGAAAAAGTAACTGTCGAAAATGATTCAACTACATCTGTACAACAACCTGTCAAATTAGAGATTACTAAAAAACAATTTCCTGCCGCTATTTATATTCACCCTGAGAAAAATCCAGATATAAATGATAAATAAACTTTATCAGTGTTTATGTGTTAAGTATTAAGCTAAAACGCATTTAACTGACATTTTTTTCTAGGAATAAAAAAACGATGAAACTCTTAACTAAGTAGGTGAGTATAATTAATTGTGAATTTTATTTTTCCCAAACCCCTGATAACAATGCAAGGCAAGGGGTTTAAACCCTTTGTTACCCCCAGGGTTGTTTCAAATTAGATGCGTCCTAGCTTAGATTAACTTTTTTGGGGCATCAATGAAACCAGTAAAACTATTTCGGTGGTGATCAGTGGTAATAATAACCTCATTGGTGGTGACGGTAACGATACTTTAACAGGAGGTAGTGGTAACGATAGTTTAACCGGTGGCACTGGTAATGATTCATTCCGTTTTAATTCTACTTCTGAAGGGATTGATCGTCTTACGGACTTTAATATAACCGATGACACAATTCGAGTTTTAGGTAGTGGTTTTGGCGGTGATTTAGTAACTGGTACATTATTACCAACTCAGTTTACCATTGGTTCATCGGCGACTACTTCGGCTCATCGTTTCTTCTATAATTCTAGTACAGGAGGGTTATTCTTTGATTCCGATGGTAACGGTGCAACGGC
>NZ_VRZC01000067.1 GCF_016743215.1 Geminocystis sp. GBBB08 | reverse complement strand
AAACCCAATGAGGATGTTCAACTTGATTGACTTCCCAATTATGAGAAGAATTTTCTTTAAATATCTTACAAAATTCTTCCCTTGATAATAAAGGAGCAATATCTTCCGAGATATTATAATTATGAGATAAGAGAAATCTATTAGGAGGCATAATCATTTGTTTTAGGGCATTTCCTTTAAAAATATAGCATTCTAGAGGGATCAAAGTAAATTAATTCCCCAGAAAAAACATTGACAATTTCATTATTGTTGCCTTTTGTCTTAACCGATATTTATTTAACTTCTGTTGTTAATGTTACAGATTGTTAATTACTTTCCTCAGAATTGCTAAAATTTTCCTTGATGATTTATCTTTATATTCAACAGGTTCAAGAAAGAATCTAAACGTTGTTTAAAAAATATATATTGAAGGAGAGCTGAATGTTAGACGCTTTTTCAAGAGCGGTTGTATCCGCTGATAGTAAAACTGCCCCCATTGGTGGTGATGATTTAAACCAATTACGCAATTTTATTGCTTCTGGTAATCGTCGTCTTGATGCCGTTAACGCTATTGCTAGTAATGCAAGTTGTATGGTATCTGACGCTGTAGCTGGTATGATTTGCGAAAACACCGGATTAATCCAAGCTGGTGGTAACTGCTACCCTAACCGTCGTATGGCTGCTTGTTTACGGGACGCTGAAATCATTTTACGTTATGTAAGCTATGCTTTATTAGCCGGTGATGCTTCCGTATTAGACGACCGATGTTTAAATGGTTTAAAAGAAACCTACACCGCTTTAGGCGTACCCCTTCAGTCCACTGCTCGTGCAGTTGCCATTATGAAAGCTCAAGCTGCAGCTCACATTCAAGATAATCCTAGCGAAGCTCTTGCTGGTGCTAAACTTCGTAAAATGGGAACCCCTGTGGTAGAAGATCGTTGTGCTAGTTTAGTTGCTGAATCTAGCAGCTATTTCGATCGTGTTATTGCTGCTCTCAGCTAATCAACTTATTTATAACCATCTTTTGACGGTTGTTCATTTACCTGATTGGTTTTTCCAAATACGAATTAACCAATGCGATAAAAACTCAAGTTCACTTAAGTCAAATTTAGAAATACCAAAGATATGAAATCTGTTATTACCACAGTTGTTGCAGCCGCAGATGCTGCCGGACGTTTTCCTACTACCTCTGACTTAGAGTCTGTACAAGGTTCTATCCAACGCGCTGCTGCTCGTTTAGAAGCGGCTGAAAAATTAGCTGCTAACCTCGATGCAGTTGCTAAAGAAGCTTATGATGCTGCTATCAAAAAGTATTCTTACCTCAATAATGCCGGTGAAGCTAATTCTACCGATACTTTTAAAGCAAAATGTCTTCGTGACATCAAACACTACTTACGTTTAATCAACTACTCTTTAGTTGTTGGTGGCACAGGTCCTCTTGATGAGTGGGGTATTGCTGGTCAGCGTGAAGTTTATCGTACTTTAGGACTCCCTACCGCTCCTTACGTTGAAGCTCTTAGCTTTGCTCGTAATCGTGGTTGTGCGCCTCGTGATCTCTCCGCTCAAGCCTTAACTGAGTATAACTCTCTCCTTGATTATGTAATCAACTCTTTATCCTAGTTCATATTTTCTGATGGGATAAATTAAATCAATTCCAGAGTTTAAATTTATTAATTTTATAGACTCTTGAATATCTAAAGAACTCTTGGCTTAATGGCTTTGCCTTATCGGGTTGAGCTAATAAAGCAAGGGTTCTTTGGCTTTTGTAAAACAAACGTTTCGTCATCTATACAAAATTTTAGATTTTTTCTCGCAAAGGCACTCATGGCACAAAGATTTTAGTCTCTAATTTTTCGTCTGATTATAAGGTACAAACCAAAAATTTAAGTCCCCTTTTTTAACAAGGATTCAAACAGATCTGCTTACGCACTCTTACGAATCAACTTTTACTCTATAACTCTCATAGTTGATATAATCTACTCAAGATCAAATTAAACACAGTTTTTCAACAAAAATTTATAAGGTATTTTGAAGATACATGGATTCTTTTTTTGAACAATTAAAACATCCCAATCCTAATTTGCGCCAACGAGCAATGCTTGACATCGCTGAATTTCAAGATGAAAATACTATTCCTAATCTTATCAGTCTTTTGGGAGAAGAAGATGTTGTTTATCGACGTTCAGCGGTCAAAACTTTAGGAGTAATTGGAGTTACGGCGGTACAACCTATTGTTGATTGTTTGATGAGTAGTGATAATGTTGTGGTTAAAGCTAGTTGCGGTAAAGCCTTAGCACAGATTGCCGCTAATTATCCTGATGAGCCTTTTCCTGAAGTTGGCATGAACGCACTCAAAACCACTGTTAATGATCCTAATCCTGTGGTTAATTTAGTTTCAGTTATGGCTCTTGGGGTCATTGGTTCTCCCGCTTTAGATATTTTAATAGAAACCTTACAAACTACGGATAATATCTCTGTTGCTGTCTCTATTGTTAATACCCTTGGTTCTATCACCGAAGATAAAGCGATGGAAGTATTAGTTGCCTTAAGTAAAGATGAATCTCAAGATCCTTATATTCAAGAATCTGCTAAAAGTGCTATGTCTCGTTTGGAACAAGTAATTCATTTTAAGTCTGCTAATTATTCTCCTAAAAAAGATAATCAATCATAGACTTTCTCTTGCATAATTAATTCAGAGAGTAGCAAAAAAACCTATAGATTAACCCATACAAAAACTCTTAGTCGTTGTGATTAATTAATTTTACAGCTAAAAGATAATATTACCTATCACCATCAACTATTTACTATTACTTTGCACTAGTTGAACATTGTTCAATCCCTACCTACTATTCATTATCAACTATTCAATATTCACTAATTCAGATGGATAAACGTTTTAGTAGTCTTTTTTCAATCACTGAAGATCAAGCCATTAAATTACTTCAAACCCCCCTCGAACAACTGGAAGATCCTAGCGATCGCTATGCTGCCGCCTCTAATCTGGTATATTTTAAAAGTGAACGTAGTATTCAAGCCTTAATCGAAGCTATCGAAAATTGTGATGATCAACTCTATAACCGTATCACTAGACGCAAAGCGATCGAAACTTTGGGAAGATTTAAAGCAGATCAAGCATTGGATGTTATTTGTCGCTGTTTAGGTGATAGTGACTGTTATACCGTAGAAAATACCGTTTGGGCTATTGGACAAATTGGTACTCAAGAGCAAAAAATATTACAAGAAATTACCGATTTACTCAATAAAACGGGTCAAAATTATCGAGTTATTATTCAAAATTTGGCTAAGTTAAACTATCAACCTGCCACTGAAGTTATTAAAAAATTTATTGATTCTGAAGATCTTTGTATTGCTAGTTCAGCTTTATCAGCTATGGCTATTTTGACTAGAGATTTCAGTCAAGTCTATCGTATTCTTGAATTTTTACAATCTGATAGTGTTAATGTAAGACGAGCTTCTATTCAAGATTTAATGGATCTTAATTATTATGACGCTATTGCTGAAATTGCTTGTTGTCCTGTTTCCCTTGTTTTTCGTTTACGAGCTATTCGTTCTATAGGAGAAAGTGCCATCAATCAAGGACTTAAAACATTTACAGACATCGAACCCTATTTAGATCAAGTCATTCGAGATCATCCATCAGATTTAAAATTAGTACATGAGTATGATCAAAATCCTACCCTAGAATTTTTGATTGGGGAATTGTATCATACTGATTTTGGACGCTGTTATTTAGCTAGTAAAACCTTATTAGAAAATTACTCTCCTGTTTTAGGGGAAGCATTGATTAAAACCTATGACGAATTAGCTCATAATGACTATGGAGGACATTATCATGTGATGAAACTCTTTGGTTGGTTGAAATACGAACCTGCTTCCGAGTTGCTAATAGAATCATTACAAAACCAAGCACCTCAATTTCAAAAATCTCGCGGGGCTGCGGCGATCGCTTTGGGTATTTTAGGGAACAAAAATGTTATTCCGTTACTAAAAGATAACCTAACAACCAATATTTTTGATCTTAAATATGCTTGTTTAATGGCATTAAATCAACTAGATAATGTTGAAGGAAAAGCCATCGCTATTAATGATTCTGATTTATTAATTAGAGCTAAAGCAGGAATGGTTAATAGTTACTAAAAATATAGTCAAATATAACATCGACTAATTTTTAGCTTGATTAGGAGTTATCCTAACTGGACGAACTACAACGCCCTCTATCCCTGAGTCAAAGACTGTTGGGATTACTTTTATCATTATATTATACTTAAATAACTAATAATTATATTAACTCAAAAAAATGTTAACAGAAAGAGCTAAACAATTAATTCCTAAAGCCCGAATTTTTACTATTGCTAATTTTCAAAATGTTTATCCTGAATCCGTAATTAATATTTTTCAAAATGCTGATGATCAAGGTAAATATTTAAGTGAATTAGATTTTACCGCCTTAGAGAATAGTGTTCCTAATGTTAGTGAAAATATTAATAAAGCTAAACTATTAACGGATAAAGCTGATCAAATAGTAGAACAAGCAAGACAAAAAGTTTTAAGTTCTTTTCCTTCTATTATTGAGGTTGGTGGGGAATTATACCCTCCAGAAAGAGCCGTTGCCTGTTGGCGAGATTTTTGGCATTTTTTACGCTGTGTTAGCTACGCTGTAGCTGGAAAAATAACCGAATTTACCAGTCAAGAAGGGCTAAAAAATATGGAGTTACTTTATCAAGAACTACAAGTGCCATTACCTGCCATGATTCTAGGTTTAGAAAATTTAAAATATTTTAGTTTAGAAGAATTTTTGCCCGAAGAAAAATATCAGATTTCCCCTTATTTTGATCATTTAATCAATGAATTAAAACAATTTACCTAATTTAACTGCTTACTGCTAATGTGGCATCGAGAACAGCTTTAACAACTCGAATATCTTGATCTTCTTTTAATTGACTTAAAGCCTCTCTTGCTCGAAGATGAGGAAATTTACCTAATGCCTTAGCCACTCTGGCACGAATACGCCAAGAAGAATCATCTATCATTGTCAAAAGTTGAGCTAACGCTAAATCTTCCTTAAAAGTACTGGCTAATTCACCTAAACCATCAATAGATTTTTCTTTCACACTATAGTCATCTCCTGCTATTCCACATAAACAAATATCCAATAATTCATCGGGATAATTAAAATCCATAAAAATAGCTAAAATACTAAGGCGAACTAACCAACTATCATCCTGATGAAAAGTTTGTTGTAAGTGAGGAATGGAAACTTCACCAAAAAAAGATAGAGAATTAGATGCTTCAGCTCTAACATTTGTATCTGGATCAAATTTAAGCATTTCTAATAAGGTAGCTAAAGATTCTGGAGTTTTCTTTTTTCTTAAACCCATAGCCACAAAAGAGCGAACTAAAAATTGCGGATCTTTTTTCAGTTTTATTAATAATGGAATAGCAACATCTCCAGAATAATCTTTTAGGGCATTAATACCTTGAAGTCTATCTTGAAAATCTGGTGAGGTTAACTTTGTTTCAATTTCTGTAATATCCATTTTAAAAATTTTCTTTAAGTTTACTTTACTTAAGATTATCTTATTTGGCAAGATATTTAATTAAGCTCATCATTATCATTAAGAAAGAGGTATTTTACCATGTCAGAAATAGTTAATAACCCAGCATCAACAGCAGAAATTAGCGAAATTATTATAGAGTTAGAACAATATCGAGAAAGACTGGTAAATGATATTTTACAATTGGGCAAAAAAATCAAGTTATCTCAAAAAGCCGTAGATAAAAATATAACCCAACATCCCGAAATCGCAAAGATAGATTTAATCTTAGAACAACTCCGTTCTCAACTCAGTGAGCTATCTTGAAAATCTTAAAAAGAAGACTCCTGTTCTATTTCTCCTTAAAAAAATGCCGACAGAAATTAACAGGGGATCAATTTTTGTACAATAGACTTCTTACAAAACTAAAATAAACAGTAGTGTTAATCCTTCTAATACTACAGCAAACGCTTTTCTGTGAAACAAGAATCCCTCGTTATAATCTTTAATTTAACAGGTGAGTGTCAATCATCTCCATTTGTCTGCATTTCCTTATATTCACTATCACAAAGGATTGAATATGACACAATAAGAAATAATTGTCATCGAAAATCAGGAGTAAATTTGTGACTATAGCAACATTAGAACCTAATACCAGTACTGGTTTTAATCAAGATACTTTTAACACTTATGTAATGAACACCTACGGACGTTTTCCTGTAACCATCGAGAAAGGTTCAGGTTGCCGACTTTGGGATGACAAAGGTAAAGAATATCTTGATTTTGTGGCTGGTATTGCGACTTGTACTCTCGGACACGCTCATCCTGTTATGATTGAAGCTGTTACTAAACAAATTCAAAAAGTACACCACGTTTCCAATTTATACTATATTCCTGAACAAGGAGCATTAGCTAAGTGGATTGTAGATCATTCTTGTGCAGATAAAGTATTTTTTTGTAATTCTGGTGCAGAAGCCAATGAAGGGGCGATTAAATTAGTGCGTAAATATGCCCATACGGTTTTAGAATTTTTAGAACAACCTGTTATTCTTACTGCTAAATCTAGTTTTCATGGACGTACTTTAGCAACCGTAACTGCTACAGGACAACCAAAATACCAAAAACATTTTCAACCTCTCGTACCTGGTTTTGAGTATGTGCCTTATAATGATATTACGGCAGTAGAAGAGGCTATCACTAATATTGATGAAGGCGATCGCCGTGTAGCCGCTATCATGATAGAGCCGTTACAAGGAGAAGGAGGAGTGCGCCCGGGAGAATTAGATTATTTCTTGCGGTTAAGAAAAATTTGTGATGAGACGGGTATTTTATTAGTATTTGATGAAGTGCAAACAGGAGTGGGTAGAACTGGTAAAATGTGGGGTTATGAAAACTTAGGAATTGAGCCTGATATTTTCACCAGTGCTAAAGGTTTAGCTGGAGGAATCCCCATTGGTGCAATGATGTGTAAGGCGAAATGTGATGTATTTGAACCAGGCAACCATGCGAGTACTTTTGGCGGAAATCCTTTTGCTTGTGGCACTTCTTTAGCTGTTTTACAAACTATTGAAAAAGAAAACATCTTACAAAATGTTCAAGCTAGAGGAGAACAGTTACGCACAAGACTCAGAGCAATTACTCACAAATATCCTCAATTATTTACTGAAGTCAGAGGTTGGGGTTTAATTAATGGCATGGAAATTCAGGCAGATATTGAATTAACTTCCCTTGATATTGTCAAAAAAGCAATGGAAAAAGGCTTATTATTAGCACCTGCCGGACCTAAAGTATTGCGTTTTGTACCACCTTTAATTGTTTCAGCCTTAGAAATTGATCAAGCTATAGAGATTTTAGAGGATGCGATCGCCTCTTTTGGATAACGAGTAATAGTTAATAGGTAATAGGTAATAAGCAATAAAAGGTTTTAGATGTCTGGTATCAGGTGTTAGATTAAATAAAAACTGTTAATTTATAACAATTGTATTTTTGTTATGACTAACATTATATAGATTAAAGTTTCTATCGATTATTTTCTAGTAATTTATCATAACTACTGTAGAAGAGCCATAAATATAAAGATTAAAGTAGCAGTAAAAAGCCATAATAAAAAACAAGATCTAGCTAATAATAATGCTTGTTGGATAGTATTTTGATCAATTTTTTTTAAAGGTTTACCTAATAAGGGTTTTAATTTTTTTTCTCCTTTATAAGTGTTTTCTCCACCTAATTGTATGCCTAAAATCACGGCGTAAATACCCTCACTCCATCCTGAATTAGGACTAGGATCTTTGATTGCATATTGTCTGCATTCAGTAATATTTTTTCTAAAATTACCAGAAATGATGGCAAGAGTTAAGACAGTTAAGCGACAAGGAAGCCATGTGATATAATCTTCTAACCTAGCACTAAACCAACCTATATCTGTAAATGGCTCTTTTTTATAGCCGATCATGGAATCTAATGTACTTAATGCTTTATAGCTCATTGCTAAAGGAACACAGCCAATGACAGTAACAAAACAACCTAACAAAGCATAAAATAAAGGTGCTGTGACTCCATCAGTAGTATTTTCGGTTATAGTTTCTAAAATAGCACGGTAAACCTCATCAGTAGATAAATTATCCGTATCTCTACCGACATAAAAACTAAGACGATAACGTGCCTGTGGTAAATCATCTTTTCTGAGAAAATGTAAAACATCTTCTGCCGCACATCGTAAACTTTTTCCGGCAAAACAACTGGCTAATAAAATCACCTGAATCAAGATACCGAAATAATGATTAATCTTGATAGTAATATCAATTAATAACCAAGTGAATGCACCACTACCAATCACTAAACCAATCACCAGAATAACTCCGGCAATTTTTCGCAGTAATTTATCATCAATATTATTAAGAATGGAATTAGTATAAAGATTAATTAGCCATCCCATTAATTGTACAGGATGAATCCAACCCCAAGGATCACCAAGGAAGTAATCTAAAATAGAAGCACAGTAAATAATTAACAATTAACAATTAACAATGAATAATGAATAATGAATAATGAATAATTAGAAATGAGGATTAAAATAAATAACTAACAATGAATAATAATTTACAATTTTTCCACACCTAAAACCAAAACAATAAAATCTAAACATCTAACACCTAAACAATAAAATTATTATTCTCACCATAAGATGCTTGACGACTACGTGCGTCATAATATAAATCGGCTAAAGTGATACTATAAATTGCTTCTTTTAATTTGTAATTTAAGCGTCTCCATAAACTAATAGTTACCCAATCTTCCGCAGAATCACTATGAAGATGATAATTAGGTAAAGGCTCAATTTTATCCCCTACGGCTACAAGAATATCTCCCAAAGAAATATCCTCTGGTAAAGAAGCTAATTGATAACCACCATTCGCACCTCTAATGGATTTTATTAATCCAGCTTGACGAATTTTGATTAAAATTTTTTCCAGATAAGGTGCGGGTAAATTTTGACGGGTAGCAATAGCATTAACAGAGGTAGGCTGATAATAAGGTTGAAGACTCAAATCTAATAATGCTTTGACTGCATAATAGCCTTTAGTTGTTAACTTCATGCTTAAATTTTAGTGTTTCAGGGTAAGTTTAGGTTTGAAACAGATTTTATTCTCCCCAAGATTATAAATTAGTTTCTTGAAGATTAAGTTTAATAAAAAAAGTTAAATTTTGCTATATTAGTATATTATAGTTTATGAACAAAAATTTAAGAACTATTTTGTTGATTGATTCAAAATAGCTAGTTTAAAATTTAGCAAAATAAAAGTAAATGGCAAGTAAAAAACAACAACCCTTAGTCGGAAAAGATTTACTAAAAACAGTAAAAAAATTAGGCAACGTTTCTCGGGAAGAAAAAGCCATTGAGTGTGGTTATTATACTCTGACAGATAATGGTCAAAAAAGAGTTAGTATGGTTAAATTTCTGAATGCTTTAATCGAAGCTGAAGGTATTAGTCTTGATAACGAAAGTGGCATTGATAGTAAAAAAAGAGGTAGAAGTGCTAATTATCGTATTAATGTACAAGCTAATGGTAATCTCTCCATAGGTAAAGCCTACACTGATAAAATGGGTTTAAAACCAGGGGATGAATTTGAGGTTGTCTTAGGCAGAAAAAATATTCACCTTAAACAAGTTGATTTCGAGGAAATATAATTAATAAGAATGAGGAATTGGAAATTAGGAATTAGATATTAACAATCCCATTACTCTTCTAGTTTCTTTTCCACTTTATTTTTTACCCGGTAATGTGCGACTAACTTTGGCACGAAGTAAAATAAGATTCCCCTGGATATAACCCACAAAACGAATATAAACCAATTCATTGGTGGTTAAATTTTCTTCATCGCTATAATGTATTTGAGGATTAAAGGCAACTCTTTCCCAAGGTTTTCCAATGGATTCAATACCCCATTTTGCTAATAATTTATCTAAAGGTTTCAGCAAGGTAATAACATTTTTAGCTGGTAAATCTGGTTTTAATGCCACCATAGTTTTAGCTGTGGGATAATTCGCTAATAAAGTTTGTAATAAATTAAAGGATTCTTGTTGCCAATGATTGATTAATTCTTCAGGAAGACTGTCTAATTTTGTGGTTAAATCTAAACACTTATTTTCTAGACTTTTGATTTGATTTTCTAATTCTTTAACTTGGTGACAAAAATTCTGTTGATATTCTAAATATTGATCTTCATTAGATTCTAGTCGATCGCTGGTAATTTGTAATTCTTCTTCTAAAGCCTCATTTTTTTTTATAGCCAAAGCTAATTGATGAATTTTGTTGGCTAATTGCTTGTTTAACTCCTCTATTTGTACAATATCCTTCTGATGGTTAAGGAGAGAATCAGTCAAGAGAAAATCAGATTTTGATGTTTTTTTTGGAGAAGTGGAAGAAGAAGAGGTATCATTTAACAACGTTACCAATAATCCACAACAGCCTAACCACAATAACACCCCTAAAAAAAAATAACTTAAATCTATCATAAAATAATGGATACTGATAATTGACAATGGAAAATTGAATTAAATAAACATCTATTCGTTAAAGATTTTTAGATCGAATTTAAGTAATAATCAATTATCTCATTAATCAATTAGAAATTTTCAAATTTTTGAGAAGAATCTTCTAAGATGATAGTTAATGGTTAATCAATCAAACTCAGAATGAAATTATGACTACTGATCAATTTTTAATGTTAATCGTATTATTAGTGCCTGGATTATTACTCTCCATTTTAGTCATGGCTTCTTTTGCAAAAGGAGGATAACCTATTTGACACTCCTACCCATAAAAGACTTGAGATTCTTGCTTCATAGAGGTTGGCATTATCTAGTTTTCCTTCTCTAATCTAAGGCTGATAATTGCCAAAAACTTTAATTGTCAAACTTTGTATTTTTAAAGACAATTTAGATAAACCTAAGAATCTCATAATTAACGTTTAGTTTTATGAAAGAAAAATAATTATGGCGATCGCACAAATAACTCAAAAATTATTAACGGCAAAAAAAGAAAAAGGAATTACATTTCAGGAATTAGAGACAATTTTAGGTAGAGATGAGGTTTGGATTGCCTCCGTTTTTTACCGTCAAGCCACTGCCGATGAAAGCGAAGCCAAGAAAATTATTGAAACTTTGGGATTACCCTCAGAGTTAGCCCAAGAATTAACTATACCGCCTTTAAAAGGATCATTAGAGCCTGTCATTCCAACTGATCCTTTGATTTATCGTTTTTACGAAATTATGCAGGTTTATGGAATGCCTTTAAAGGATGTCATTCAAGAAAAATTTGGAGATGGTATTATGAGTGCGATCGATTTTACCTTGGATGTAGAAAAAATTGAAGATGTGAAAGGTGATCGAGTACAAGTAATAATGTGCGGAAAATTCTTACCTTATAAAAAATGGTAAAAATCATGCGATGTGCAACTAATTTTAACCCTAAATTTTACATTCTGAAATTGTCCTTGTTTTTGTAATTCTTGAACAACAGCTAAGGCTCTCATTAAGGCTAAATCACTGTTTGAATTAGGTTTTAATTCTGCGACTGATATTTGATTATTAGATACTTTTTCTAAATTTTGATCTAAATTTCCAGTGGCATATTTTGTTCCTAAAACTTGTCATCAGTTATTTCTGCCTGTTCCATGTTACTTTTAACTTTCATCAATATAAACCCCTCGATTTACTTACAGACTCTAATTCTTCAATTAATACTCTACTGTTTTTGATTAATAAATTTATTAACTAATGGAATTGAAAAGATAATACCTAGTATTATTCCTGAAAAATATATTATTTAAAAAAATTTCATATTTGCTAAAGTTGTTCTCTATAATTATTTATTACTTGGGGGTAATTGTTGAATAAAATTTTTAACGGTAGGGGATAAAGTTGCCCCATATTGTTTGACATATTTATCTAAAGATTTTTTGCCTCCCATGTCATCTACAACGGTAATGGCAATTAAATCTAAAATATCTTTGTTATCTTTCAATCGTGAGCAAATTCCGCCAGAAAGTCTTGAAATTTCCTCAAAAGTTCGATAAGTGTCAGAGTCGTCCTCGACTACAAAACTATATACTGGTCTTTTCTTTTGCCCTAGGGCGATCGCCCGTTCTCGATAATCTCGATCTTCATGGGGTGGGGCATCACCGATTAAAATAATTCTGGATACCTCTTTTTCATTTTCTGCGACTTCTAAAGCCTTTTCTACCTATTTTCTCTGTTCCTCCCTTACCCTTATTCCCTGTTGGTGTTACTTCATCGTCTTCGGAGGGTTCTGGTTTTGGCTCTGGTGGCTCACCGATAATAGAAGTAATAAAATTTTGGATTTTTGTCGGCATCTTACTCCAAATGGTAAGAATAAAATTCGTAATTAGTTTCGGAATTTTCTCCCATATCTTAAGAATTCGCTCATCTATGGTTTTTTTCTTTTTCACAGATTTGGCTAATAAAACTAAATTTGGCTCTATATAATTATCAGTAACATTTCTTAAATTTATGCAAAGATTTAATTATTTAATTATTTAGTAGTCTTAAAGACTGACAAAATTCAAAATGTTGCTATATTCTGATGATTGTTTTCCTGATTTATATTGAGCAGATTCGGCTTGATAAATTTTCTCAACATAACTTGCTATTTCCTCTAATTTAGAGGTAGGTAATTTATCTAAATAGTTATAGTTATTGATTTTTTCTTTTATTTGTAATTCTGTCATTATTCATTACACGAGTAAAGTTTTTTCTCGCTTGAGTATAAATGATTGCATCCATAATATTTGAGGTGCTAATTTTATTTATACTTTACCATTTATGTACTAATATGGTTAATTATAAGGGATTGCTTGAGATTGCTTCGTTAACACTTGCAATTACATTATATCAGTTAAAGATAGTGGTGACGATCCTCATTATAAAGAGTCTGTGTTAGTAATACTTTCTTCTAAATCCTTTCTCTTCTCCATCAGGGAAAGAAAATAACCAGTCATCATCGCCGAAGCTAATAAATTAGCTAAATTTTGTCTATCCGTTACTATTTGCACATTAAAACCCTCTGAAGGTAATTCTCCTAGTAAACCTTGTACATTATGGGTGATAATTTCTCTAACTTCAGGAGTCGCAGACTGCGCTACTCTCTCTAATGTTTCTGGATTTTGTTTCTGTAAGTATTCTATTAATGTATTCTTAATTGTCGTTTCTGATTCCCTTTGAAAAAAATTTGAATCAAATACCATTATTAGTTTCCTCTGTTGGAATTTATGCTTTTAGTTTTACTCTATAATCTCTTAACAATATGATAATCTTTTTTTTATTGCGGTAGTTGATTAATTTCAAAATATTGATGAAACTTGTCCGTAACCTGTAGCCAGTACGATCGCCCTTCTTCTTGACGACGTTTACGAATAAAACCAGCTTCTAATAACTCATTGACGTGTTGATAAGCACTACTACCACGCACTGTAATTAAATCACTTTGAAGAATAGGATTTTTAAGGGCAATTGCCGCTAAAGTTTTGAGAGTGCTAGAATTTAATTCTGCAGGAATAAGATGCTCTAATAAAGATTGATAACAATTTCTTAACTGTAAACTATAGCCGTTGGGAGTTTCCAATATTTCTAAAGCACTATCACGGTAACTATAATCAGACATTAATTTAATTAAAGCCTCTTGCACTTCATCAACAGAGCACTTTGTTAAAGTGACAATTTCTTCGAGAGAAGTTGGTTGTGCTTTTAGATATAAAATAGCTTCAACTTTGTTGGTAAGATTAAGAGATAATGATTCCAATTCCATACTCAAAATTTAGTTTCAATAGTTTGATCCTCAAAAGTAAACTACTCCCAGTGTAACAATTAATAGCCCCTAACTATCCAGATTTATTTAAAAAATTAAATATTTATGAGTAAAATTCTTACGCTCAAAAAATTTTAAAAAAGATAGCAAAGGTTAATCTTGAATATAATTATCACCAGTTTTTAAGGCAAATTCTGCCCTCATAAATTCTCTACCTAAATAAGCAGCATGATCTAACATACTAAGAGGAATAGATTGAGTTTTTTCTAATAAATTAACACAAATTTCCTTTGCTGTTCTCCCGGTAAAAGTTTGAGTTGCCATTCTTGGCTTACTACCTTTACAGGCTATCACTTCTCCTGTCTCTGGATCAACGGCTAACCCTTGCTCATTAATCGCATTAGTGTAATGATCAGCACAGATTAATCCATCTTTTCGGTTTAAATATATAATAAAGTAGCCGTTGGGATCTAACTGTATCTCCCTTTTTGATAGTTCGTTATCTATGGCGGTTAATAATAAAGTTTTTGTCATAAGTTAGTTTTTTCTTTAGTTATAATTATCTATCTTAATTGTCCATTTTTCCTTGCCAATTAGCAACCAGTTTTTGAGTTAATATTTCTATTTCTTTTATTTTCGGATTTAATTCTAAAGATTTTCGCCATTGATAAGGTATGTTAGGATAACCGTGATATAAACCTAATAAATATCCTGTTAAAATAGCTGTTTTTTCTGATTGTTGTGAAAAATAAGTGCTTCTCTTTAAACAATTTTCTATATTATGGGGAAAACTAAAAAAACTATATATACTTTGACAAATAGCTAATGAATCTTCATCAACATTTAAAGATAATTTTTCTTCTACTTTTACTAAAGGTAAATGATTTGTGATTAATTCATCTATTAATTTAAGTTGATTAATGTTCTTTTCATCATTAGTATTAAGATCAGATATTACTTGTGATGATATAGATATAAAATTTAGTTGTTTATTGACGATTAAATTAATCATAACAATAAAAATATCTAAACTATTATCATTAAGTTTTGAAGGTAAAAAAATCCTTTTAAATAATTTTAGTTCATCGGAAAATTCTGAAAAATTTTGATAATTATAAATGAGCAAAGGGAAAAAAGTAATTACCAACTCTGATGAGGCGATCGCATAGTTATTTTTAAACAAACCATTCTGATTTTGTTTTAATTGTTTATCAAAAGATTTTAGATCAATTATGGGATTATTAATAATACTTTTCAAGATAAATAAAGGCACTTCAAAAGCAGAAAAACTAAGCTCATTAAGAGAATATTTATCCTTATTTTTAGTCAAGTTAGAACCTATTAATCCCGTAATCAAACTACCTTGAATCATAACAGAAGATAAATAAAGCAAACTAATACTCCTTAATTTTTACCGTCAAAAGTTATAAATTATTCCCTTTTTTTTTGGGATTATGGTATAATTTCTGCTTTTTATGTTTAATTAAATCTTACAAATCAATTAAGGTTAGTAAAGAATTTTCAACTTCTAATTTTTGTTCTTGTTCCTTGATATAATTAAATAATTTAAAATCTTCCCCTTTAATATGATGGGCTAACCACTGGTTCAGAAAATGTAATAATTCAATGTTAATATTTACATCTCCTGATACAAATTTGTTTCTTAAATCTTTGACTTTATTCGTTAAGTCTTGATGGATTTTTTTATGCTCTTGATAGCGAGGGTAACGTTTAGATAACATGAAAAATTCTTCATTAGTAAAGTGTTGAATCGTATATTTAATTAACTCATCTAAAGTTTGTTTTAAAATATCTTTTCCATGACCTTTTTTCATGGCATCATGCAGTTTATTAACAATGTGAAATAATTGTTGATGTTCTTCATCTACTTTAGTATTTCCTGTATAATATTCAGCACTCCATTGAGCAAATACTAAACTCATAATTAAAGTTCTCCTATTTAACTTTATTATTATATTTTAACAGAAAGTTGCTAAGAATATTTTTCTGATACACTGCAAGATCTGAGTAAAATTAAACATAACTGTTTTGAATAAGTCAATATGCTAACAAAAATCGAATTACCAAAAATACCTCCCTATGCTTGGCAATGTGAAATTGGGAAAATATGGGCTAAACCTTACACTGTGCGTTATGCCAGTAATTTAGATGATGGTGCTAATCATGGGATGCCTTTAGGAGGATTTGGTAGTGGTTGCATTGGCAGAGGGGTTAACGGTGACTTTAATCTTTGGCATATTGATGGCGGTAATCATATTTTCAAGGCGTTATCTGCTTGTCAATTTAGTGTATTTGAGCAAGTAGAAGGAGAAACACCTCAAGTTTATGCGATGAATACCACACCTCCTGAAGATGGAAGTTTGTCTAGTTGGGCATGGTATCCTCAAGGAAAAGGCACTTATTCGGCACTCTATCCTCGTAGTTGGTTCGATTATCAGGGAGTTTTTCAGTCTCATCTTATCTGTGAACAATTTTCCCCCATTTGGGCTGGTAGTTATCAAGAGTCTAGTTACCCGGTGGCAGTGTTTGATTGGAGTATTTATAATCCTACTGATAAGGAAATTACTCTTAGTATCATGTTTTCTTGGCAAAATAGTGTCGGTTGGTTTACTAATGCCATTAAAAGTCCTACGGTAAAAGTTAGAGATGATGGTAGCCCAGAGTATCAATATCAGCCTCGTTGGGGTGATAGCACTGGTAATCTTAATCAGTGGATTCAAGATAATTTTCGAGTTGGTTGTCTATTTGATCGCATACGCATGGATGACGAACCTCAAGAAGGTGAAGGACAATTTGCAATTGCAAGTGTTACTAATCCGACTTTAGAAGTTTTTTATCATAGCCGTTGGCATCCAAAAGGTGACGGTAGAGAATTATGGGATTATTTTGCGATGAATGGAACTCTCCCAGACTACCAAGATGAAACACCCGCCGAACCCGGAGAACAAATTGCGGGGGCTATGGCTATTAAATTTACCATCAAACCAGGTAAAACCAAGAAAATTCCTTTTATTTTGGCATGGGATTTTCCCGTTACTGAATTTGCTCAAGGAATTAATTATTATCGCCGTTATACAGATTTTTTCGGCAGAAATGGTAAAAATGCTTGGTCAATAGTACGCACGGCTTTAAAACATAGCGATATGTGGCAAAATCGCATCAACGAATGGCAAAAACCCATTTTAACGAGATCGGATATACCAGATTGGTTAAAAATGGCTTTGTTTAACGAGTTATATTTATTGGCAGATGGTGGTAGTTTATGGACTGCGGCAACGGAAAATGATCCTGTGGGACAGTTTGGGGTGTTAGAATGTATTGATTATCGTTGGTATGAAAGTTTAGATGTAAGATTATATGGTTCATTCTCCCTGATTATGTTATGGCCTCGTTTAGATAAGTCGATTTTAGAGGCATTCTCTCAGGCAATTTCAGATTCGGATGATACTCCTCGTGTGATTGGTTATAACGGTGCTAGTGCCATCAGAAAAGCTAAAGGGGCAACTCCCCATGACTTAGGTGCGCCTAATGAACATCCTTGGGAAAAAACTAACTATACTAGCTATCAAGATTGTAATTTATGGAAGGATTTGGGTTGCGATTTTGTCTTGCAAGTCTATCGTGATTATCTGTTTACGGGTAGTCAAGATCAAGATTTTTTATGGGAATGTTGGGATAGTATTGTGGAAACTCTTCATTATGTCAAAGGTTTTGATTTAGATGGTGATGGTATTCCTGAAAATTCAGGTGCCCCCGATCAAACTTTTGATGATTGGCGGTTACAAGGTATAAGTGCTTATTGTGCTGGTTTATGGATTGTTTCTTTAGAGGCTGCTATCACTATTGGTAAGATTTTAATTGCTAATCCCCCCATGAATCCTGATTTACAACCTGATGATTTTCCCCAAAGTATTCAAGAGGCGATCGCCATTTTTGCAGATTGGTTACAAAAATCAAGGGAAATTTATCATCAAACTTTATGGAATGGAGAATATTATCGTTTAGATAGTGAAAGTGGTTCGGATGTAGTCATGGCAGATCAACTTTCAGGACAATTTTATGCCCAAATTTTAGGATTACCTAATGTGGTAGAGTCTGAATATGTTAAATCAACTTTAAACAAAGTTTATGACGCTTGTTTCTTAAAATTCCATGAAGGAAAATTTGGCATCGCTAACGGTGTCAAACCTGATGGTAAACCAGTTAAAGAAAATGATACTCACCCATTAGAAGTATGGACAGGTATTAATTTTGGTATTTGTGCATTGATGATACTTAACGGCATGAAAGAAGAAGGTTTCAAAGTAGCAGAAACTGTAGTTAACCAAGTTTATGAAAATGGTTTACAATTTCGCACCCCTGAAGCAATAACTTCTGCCGGCACATTTCGGGCAAGTCATTATCTACGAGCTATGGCGATATGGGCAATATATTATGTTTTAAGCTAGGAAAGCATTTAAGTCGTCTGGTGATGGAAGGGAAAAGGGAAAAGGAAAGAGTTCAAAGTTAAAACTTTAGATTATTTTTTAGAATTAATAGAAAATGTAAGTTAAATGCGTCGAGTGCTTA
>NZ_VRZC01000066.1 GCF_016743215.1 Geminocystis sp. GBBB08 | reverse complement strand
CGTTTAGACGGTGAAATCGCTACGATTGGCATTACTGCTTTTGCTATAGAAGAATTAGGAGATGTTGTTTTTCTCGAATTACCAGAATTAGGAGATGCTATCGGTGTTGAAGATAATATCGGTACAATCGAATCAGTTAAAGCAGTTTCTGAAATTTATGCTCCCGTTTCTGGTACAGTAATCGATCGAAATGAAATGTTAATTGAGTCTCCTGAAATGATAGCAGATGATCCTTATGGTGAAGGATGGCTAATTAAAGTTAGATTGGATAATCCAGATGATGAATTAGAAGATACATTTTCTGCCGACGAATATAAATCTTTAGTTGAACCTGAAGAAGAGTAAAATAATTAGGGGTTGCCTCATAGTATTTTGATGAGGATAGGCAACGATGCTCCGATGCACTCTTGCAATGGTTTTAATTGTTTTAATTCTTAGTATGTAATTATATATTACTGACCTATTTTTTGAGTAAACAAGGGGTTTAAACTCCTTGCTAAAACTGCACATTTTTTTGTTAGCGTAGTATATTTAAAATCTTAATTCTTATAGTTTTCAGATTCCCAACAGCATACCCTAATTAGGAATTAGGAATTATCAGTTGTTGACTATTAACTATTCATCATCAATTATTTTTGCTATTCCTAAATATTTAACGCCTTCAGGAGTAACTTGAAAACGGCATGGTAATATTTTTACTCCGTTGTTTATGGCTTGATTAAATAAATCTGCGTAAGTAGCATCGTATTGTTTGCCCACAGAAAAAGTCTCACAATCTTCTCGATTAATAAAATATAACATTACTGGTTTAATATCTTTTGCTAATGCAATTAATTCTTGTAAATGTTTTTGTCCTCTAATAGTTTCAGTATCAGGAAATAAAGCAACTCGATTTTTCGCAAGGGTAGTGTTTTTTACTTCCACATAAATCGGCATTGAGGATTTATCACCAGTTAAAACAAAATCAATTCTACTTTTACCATCATGTCCAAATTTTACTTCACTTTTTACTTGGGTATATTGTTGCGCCAATTCAGCTATTAACTGTTGTTGTAAAGCTATTTTAATTATCTTGTTGGGTAAAGCGGTATTGATGCCCACCCATACGGGATTATTTTCTCCAACGGCAATTATTTCCCATGTGTAAGCTAATTTACGTTTAGGGTTATCACTTTTAGACACCATAACTTTACTACCTACCGCACATAATCCTAACATCGGACCAGTATTGGCACAATGAGCAGTAATTAACTCTCCTGTGTCTAACTCTATATCTGCTAAAAAGCGTTTATATCTCTTTATTAAAATACCTGATTCTAAGGAAGGATAGTTATATAACAATGACTGACTCATTTTTATTTATTCCCAATTACTTCCATTAGAGAATGATCTAAAGGTATCATTAAAGCATCATTATCGGTTTTAACGGGCATTTCTATTACAGGCTCATTTAAAGCAATGATTAAACTTTCATTATTTGATGTGGGTTGATTTTTTTGGGCAAATTGTAGTAAAGGCGTTCTATTTTCATTAAAAATACTGCCAATTGTTGTTAATAATACTGCGGCGATGGCACCTCCACCCCATAACCAGATTTTTCTTTGTTTATTTTGTTGATCTACTTTAGCAAAAACTGCGTCTGAAAGTTCTTTAGCAGAATATTCTGATGGAGGAATGGGTAAATTATTAATTTCTTGACGTAAGTATAATAATCTTCGATATAAACCTTGAACTTCAGGATTATTCGATAATAATTCTTGCACTTCTTGGCGTTGCTCGGCAGTTACTTCACCATCTAAATAGGCGCTTAAAAGTTCAAATGTACATTTATCGTGGGGGTAAGAATGGTTACTCATAATATTTTTCTCCTTAAACTAAAAATGAAATCAAAAATTAACTATGGTGATTATCGAGATATGGTTGTAACAATAATTGTAATCTATTTCTGGCTCTAGCTATTCTCGATTTTACCGTGCCGAGGGATACTTGGGTAATTTCGGCAATCTCTTCATAACTTAAACCCTGTATCTCTCTTAAAACGATAGTAGTGCGAAAAGTATCAGGTAAATCAGCAATGGCTTGTTTTAATTGATCATAAAATTCGATAGTAGTCAAATTATCATCAGGTAACGGTGAATCTGATGCTATTTCCCATTTTAACTCATTATCTTCCGTAGTGATAGAAGCATCTAAAGATAAAGGAGTAGCAAATCGTTTCTTTTTGCGGAGTTGGTCGTAAAATAAATTAGTGGCGATTCGACTTAACCAACCTTTAAATTTATGGGGATCTTGTAAGCTCTTAATTTTTTTATATACTCTTATCCATACTTCTTGAGATATATCCCCCCTATCTTGCCAATCTGGTGCTAAATTATATAAAATTTTGTCAACATAACCTTGGTGACGGCGTAATAACTCAGAAAAAGCCACCCTATCAGGTTGTGCACCTTCTTGACAACGCAAAATTAAATCAGGATTTGATAATTGTTCAATTTTCACTCTTTGCTGTGTAAATGGGATAGACAAATTAGACCACGATAGAGAAATAGATGAAACCATATTATATTCTACGCTGATTTAAGAATAGTTGTACTTAATTTGACTATTTCTCTAAAAAAAAGTTCCTCGTCTATTTCCTATTTTTCAGCTAGTTCACTAATAGACTTCTTGCAGAATTCAGGTAACGGTGCACTGGTAAAATCTTCATTCTAAATTCTAAATTCTTCGGGCAATAGTTATTAAAATTGATAATTTACCACCTCAAATAGATTTTAATTTTTATTTTGGACTCGTGTCTAATATTTTATGATCAATAAATCATCTTTTAAAGAAAATTACAGTGAAGAATAGACAACTTTTTCAACAGGTAAGAATTTTAGATCCAGTATCAGCAATTGATCAAGTTAGTGATATATTATTGGAGCAAGGTGTCATTACAGACATTAGAGATTCGATCATCCCCGACGATGAGCAAATAGAAGTTATTGACGGTAATAATTTAATTTTAGCACCTGGATTAGTCGATTTATATAGTAGCAGTGGGCAGCCCGGATATGAAGAAAGAGAAACCTTAAAAAGTTTAGCGGAAGCATCACAGGCTGGAGGTTTTACCCGTGTTGCTATTTTACCAAATACTAATCCAGTAATTGATAATCCGAGTCTTGTTACATGGATAAAACAAACAACAGCCTTGAGTAAAACAAAATTTTATATTTGGGGAAGTTTAACTCAGAATTTAGAAGGAGTTACTATTGCCGAGTTAGCAAATTTAGCAGAATCAGGAGTAATTGGTTTTACGGATAATCGTCCCCATAGTAATTTACAATTGATCAGAAAATTATTGGAATATGCCCAACCTTTTAATTTACCTGTGGCTTTAGTGCCCATTAATTTACAATTAAGAGGAAATGGAGTTGTTAGGGAAAGTAATATTTCGATTCGTCTCGGTTTAATGGGTTATCCAGAAATTGCAGAAACTATCGCCATTGCTTCTATTTTAGAAATTGTTTCTTTAACAAAAACTCCAGTTCATTTAATGCGTATTTCTACCGCTAGGGGAGTAGAATTAATTAAACAAGCCAAAGAGAATCATTTACCTATTACTGCTAGTGTCAATTGGCATCATTTACTATTAAATACCGAAATTGTAGCTAGTTATAACCCTAATTTAAGATTTGAGCCTCCTTTAGCTACAGAAATTGATCGATTAGCTTTAATCAAGGGTATTAAAAATAATGTCATAGATGCGATCGCCGTAGATCATACACCTTATACCTATGAAGAAAAAACCGTCGCCTTTGCTCAAGCACCAACGGGAGCAATAGGTTTAGAATTAGTATTACCATTATTATGGGAAAATCTGGTTGTCACTGGAGAATTATCGCCTTTAGAATTGTGGCGTAGTTTAAGTGTGAATCCGTTAAAATGTTTAAAAAAAGAGTCTATAACACTACAGAAAGGAAAACCTGCAGAATTAACCTTATTTTCCCCTCAACAAACGTGGCAAGTTACCCCTTCTCAACTAAAATCTTTATCATCTAATACTTATTGGTTAGACAAACAATTAAAAGGAAAAATAATTGCTTTTCCACAGTAGTTATAATCTACTAATCGTCAATAAAAGTCAATAAAAGTAGAGTGGGCAATGCCCACATTTATAGTTAATCTTTAACAGATAGCAAAAATCAAAAAATTATCTTTTGTTTAAATGAAGTTTTTTGCATCATCTAACGGATTAATTTTATTAGGATTAAACGGCTAAAGATAAAGAAGCTAAAGCATCAGGAATAGTATCAGAAGGAGCATTAAATTCGCCAGTGATAACATATTCTAAACGCAATTTCAAGAAAGTAATCCACTGTTTATTTAAAGAAATAATAGCCGCCGCAGGTTGAGGACATTTAGCTTTAATTTCTTTGAATTCTGGGGCATCTAAAAAAGCTGGTTGTTTAATAAACCAAAAATCAACTTCTTTATTGTTATCTTGATAAAATCTATGTTTTTCGTCTATAATTTCGTGTAAATTTTCACTATCACTGGTTAAAAATTTTTCACTAGCTACAAGATAATAATAAGTGGTCATAATTCTATTAATTTTTAATAATAAAAGGGATAAGTTTTCTTGTTAATTGTTAAATATCTATCAATAAATAACTTGTAAAAAATAACCCGTGAGACAGGCATCTTGCCTGTTATTCTTTATTATTGATAACGGCTTTAGCCTTCACTACGAACTTTGAAAAAATATATAGTTAATTTTACACTGTTATTTATAACTGTTATATAGCATTCTTATAGAGATCGGGAGAATTAGAAGCCCTCTAACCCCCCTATAAAAACAGGGTTGTTTCATTCTCAAATTTTTGGTTTGGATAGAGTAATAAGTAATGAGATGAAAAAAGATTCTCTCAGAATTTTTAGATAATAACTAAAATATTAAGAACCAAAAACTCTGTAATACTTATCTGCTCAGAGGATTATAGCCAATTCGTGCCTCTTACTTTGAAACAGCCTGGCCTTGAAAAAGGGGAAAACAGCAACTTAAATTTCTCAAAAATGATTTAGAACTACTATAGTTGATTTTTCATTGCCAGTTTCATTTCTTTAACCGCCCTTTCTAAGCCAACTAACACTGCTCTACTAATTATACTATGACCGATATTCAATTCTTCCATTCCCTCAAGACAAGCCACAGGATAAACATTCCAATAAGTTAAACCATGGCCAGCATTTACCCTCAAACCTAAGTCTAAAGCCTGTTGAGTGCCTTTTTGCAAAGCGATAAATTCTTTTTGGATTGCCTCACCATTTACCGCATCAGCATATTTACCGGTATGTAACTCAATGAATTTAGCTTTGGTTTTGGCTGCCGCCTCGATTTGTTTTTCCTCAGCATCAATAAACCAACTCACGGGAATATCTGCCGATTGTAATTTATCGACAACGGCGGTAAATCTATCAAGATTTTTAATAATATCAATACCGCCTTCGGTAGTTACCTCTTCTCTTTTCTCAGGTACTAGAGTAACATAATCAGGTTTTATTTCAAGGGCGATCGAGATCATTTCATCGGTAGTAGCCATTTCTAAATTTAGATGAGTACGTACTGTTTCTCGCAAGATACGCAGATCTCGGTCTTGAATATGTCGTCTATCTTCTCGTAAGTGAACAGTAATGCCATCAGCACCTCCTAACTCTGCTAAAACGGCGGCGGCCACGGGATCTGGTTCAACTGTACGCCTAGCTTGACGAATGGTAGCTACATGGTCAATATTAACCCCTAGAGTTAACAATTTTATCTTCTCCTTTTGTAAAAAAAACTTGGTATTGCATCATGAGAGTATGATAAAATCAGGCAAAGGCGCAAAGGACGCAAAGGAAAAAAGTTTTTGAAGTAGAATCATACCTCTATTCAGCTATTTCAAAAAAGTTGGTGGTAAAACCTTTAGATTATGACAAAAAAAGACTAAAGTCTTTACTACAAACATTAATCTTTGATTCCCAATTAATTGTTATTCACTTTACTAGCTTGAATTTGATGTAAAAGTAGTTCTAATTCTGCCTCTAAACTCATATACTTAAGTTGTTGATCAGCTTGATAGGCTTTTTGTAACTGTTCTAAACTATAGTTGTTATTTTTAACTTGGGTTTTCATTGGGTATAAATGCTTATTATTTTTATGATATTAAGTATCTGATTTTAACTTAAAATTAAATAATATGTGATAGTTTAAGAAAAGTAAACAAATTGTTACTTAAAATTGATCCCACATTCATTGACAATTTAAACCCTGTCAAGCAATAAATACCAAAAATTTAACCATTAAAATATCGACTTTATGGCTAAAATAGAAACTAGAACAGAACCTATGGTGCTTAACATGGGTCCTCATCATCCTTCTATGCACGGAGTTTTGAGACTCATTGTCACTCTTGAGGGCGAAGATGTAATAGATTGTGAGCCGGTTATCGGTTATTTACATCGAGGCATGGAAAAAATCGCTGAAAATCGCACGAATGTAATGTATGTACCTTATGTAAGTCGTTGGGATTATGCAGCCGGAATGTTTAACGAAGCTATTACAGTAAATGCACCTGAAAAATTAGCGGATATAACAGTACCGAAACGAGCACAATATATTCGAGCCATCATGTTAGAATTGAATCGTATTGCTAATCATTTACTGTGGCTAGGGCCATTTTTAGCAGATGTCGGCGCCCAAACTCCGTTTTTCTATATCTTCCGTGAAAGAGAAATGATTTATGATTTGTGGGAAGCGGCAACAGGAATGCGCTTAATCAATAACAACTATTTCCGTATTGGTGGTGTGGCAGTGGATTTGCCTTACGGTTGGGTGGACAAATGTGAAGATTTTTGCCGTTATTTTTTACCTAAAGTTGACGAGTATGAAAAACTAATTACCAATAATCCCATTTTTCGTAAGCGAGTTGAAGGACTTGGTACTATTACTCGGGAACAAGCTATCAACTGGGGTTTATCCGGTCCGATGTTACGCGCTTCGGGAGTAAAATGGGATTTACGCAAAGTTGATCACTATGAATGTTACGATGATTTCGACTGGGAAGTGCAATGGGAAACCGAAGGAGATTGTTTTGCTCGTTATCTTGTGCGTATTCGAGAAATGCGTGAATCGGTAAAAATTATTCTTCAGGCTTTGAAAGGATTACCCGGTGGTGCTTATGAAAATCTAGAAGCTAAAAGACTTCAAGAAGGGAAAAAATCCGAGTGGAATAACTTTGATTATCAATATATCGCTAAAAAAGTTGCCCCTACTTTTAAAATACCTGAAGGAGAGCATTATGTGCGTCTTGAAAGCGGTAAAGGTGAGTTAGGCATATTTATAGTTGGTAACAATGATGTTTTTCCCTGGCGTTGGAAAATCCGTGCCCCTGATTTTAATAACTTACAGATTCTTCCTCACTTACTTAAGGGTGTTAAGGTTGCTGATATTATCGTTATATTAGGTAGCATTGACGTAATTATGGGATCTGTTGATCGATAGATAATAGGTAATGGATAGGGAATGAGTAATAGATAATAAGTAATAGGTGATAAGTAATAAATAAGTAATACTAAAATCTTGCACCAGAACAAAAATACTTAATAAGCAAAAGTGAAAAAATCAATTTATCTTTAGTTAAAGTCAATTTTAACCACTATTCCCTACTCCCTACCCTAATAAGTCAGTTTTAAACGAGGTGCAAGATCTGAATAATAGGTAATAAGTAAAATTCTTTTCTATTTATTAATTAAAAATAAAAGGTGATTTTTACAATAAAAGCTCATAAATCTGGAGAGTTTCCTCCGCTACCTTTTCCCATGAATATAATTTTGCTCTATTTTTTCCTTTAGCAATCAAATCTTTCTGCAAATCTGGTTGACTAATTACCTCATAAATAGTGGTTGCTATGGAGTAATAATCGTGAGGATTAATATACATAGCGGCTTCTTGTGCGACTTCAGGTAAAGAAGAAGTGTTAGAAGTAATCACTGGGGCACCTAATGTCATTGCCTCTAAAATTGGTAAACCAAAACCTTCATAAATAGAGGGATAGACAAAAACATCCGCTAAACTATAACAAACTGCTACTGCTTCGTCAGATAAATAACCTAAATGGTGTATCTGGTTACGAAATTTAGAGTTATCGATTTGGCTAAAAATTTTCTCATATTCCCAACCTTTTTGCCCAATTAAAATTAAATGATGATTAACAGCGTATTTTTCTTTTAAAATGTTAAAGGCTTTGACTAAATTAACTATGTTTTTTCTAGGCTCAATGGTACTTACAAATAAAATAAATGGTTGTTGAAAATCATAATTAATTTTTTTTTTAATTTCTGGTATATTTTTTTCTTTTAAATAGTTTATATTGTATCTACTTGCTTCAGAACTAATAGCTATTTTCTCATTTTTAATTCCAAAATAATCAATAATATCTAGTTTTGTATTTTCAGAAAAAGTAATTATTAAATCTGTCCATTGCAAACATTTTTTAATTCTTTGAGTATAATTTTTAACTATTTTAGTGCTATAAAAAGGAAATTTTAAAAAGGTTAAATCATGAATTGTCATCACTTTTTTGCCGTAAGGAAAAGGATAAACATAATGATCTGTCCCATGAATTATATCTACATCCGAAAAATAGCGATCGCTTTTTTGAACAAAAAAACTCGCAGATTTACCTAACAAATTACTGACACTCACTGGTAAAGGTAGAAATTCGAGAGGTGAAATATCTGTCAAAATATCAGGAATAGTGCGATTATTTGTCAGCCAATGTTTTAAAGATGGTTGACGATAAACTCCAATAGAATGAGAGGTATTATTCTCTTGTGCTTTTAAAGCCTTAATCAGATTATAAGTATAAAAAGCGACTCCACTAGGAAGATCTCGAATTGAGCTACAATCAACTAAAACTTTTACCATCTGACACTATCTGAGTGAACCATAAAAAAACTGATGAAAGCAATAAAAGGAAAACTTGGCATTAGTAAACCACTTTTAAAATGGTGGACATTATTGCCCACCCCACTGTTTCTAAAATTGCGATACACACCCTTAACTTACTTTGAATTGAGAAACGTTAGATTCTAATTTTCGAGCTACTTCTTGTAATTCTACAAAAGAATCTGATAATTGAATTACTGAAGTTGTGGTTTTTTCGGCAACTCGGGCTACATCTCCCATTTTTGATTTGACTTGCTCTGAGTTTTCTGATTGTTCAAAGGCGGCGGCTGCGATCGCCTCTACCAATTCGTTAATTTGAATGGTAGCAGCAGCAATTTGGTTTAAACTTTGACGAGTTTCCTCTACCAGTTTACTACCTTCAATTACTTGCTCTGTACCTTCTTCCATAGCTGTAACTACGATTTTGGTTTCATTCAAAATTTCATTAACCAGTTTATCAATATCAGCACTGGCTTGAGCAGATTGGGTAGCTAAAGAGCGTACTTCTTCTGCAATTACCGCAAAACCTGTTCCTTGTTCCCCAGCCCGGGCGGCTTCGATGGAGGCTTTTAAGGCTAAAAGGTGAGTTTGAGCTGCAAATCGTCCAATCAGTCCAACTACGGTAGAAATACTTTGAGTTGTATCACCTAATTTTTTCACTTGTCCGGATGCTTGTTGTACGGTAGAGCGAATTTCCATGATGGATTTTACGGTACGATTCATAGCGGAGTCGCCTATTTCTACACTTTCTTGAGCTTTTTGAAGGGCTTCTTCAGCTTGTTCAGCACTTTCAGCAACGATATTACTTGATCGACTCATCTGATTAATCGTTTGTACTGCCTCAGAAATGTTGACTACTTGTTCTTCAATTTCTTGACGCAACATTCTGACATCATTTTCATTAGTAGTAGTAGTTTGTGCTACTTCCAATGCCGCCATTTGTACCTGAGATACGATTTTTCTTAAACTTTCAATTGTCGCATTATAAGAATCTGCAATAGTACCAATCTCATCTTCTGTCACCGAAGCTCGAATTGTTAAGTCACCCTGAGAAACAGGATCAACTTGCATAAGTAGTTCTAAGGCTCTCCGTTGTAATAATTCTTTTCCTTCCCGTTGTATTTTTTCTGCATTAAGTTGCAACTCAAGAAGTTTTACCCGTTCAATACTTAACCCTACTTGGGTAGCTAATTGACTGAATAACTCAATGTCGTTACCATCCCAGTTACGGACACCTGAACATTGATGACAGATTAACAAGCCAATAAGTTTACGATTAACTAAAATTGGTGCGACTAAATTCGCTCTGACGCCAAAAGGTTCTAATTGTTTGATGTGACAGGGTGTTAAACCTGCTTTGTAAATATCAGGGGTGGCTTGAACTCTTCCTTGTTGATATTTATCCGCATATTTATCCGCAAAACAAGGATCAAGTATTTGAGCGTTTAACGCCGAAGGAAAATTTAAGGCAACGGATTCAGCGATAATTGTACCTCTCCAATTTTCATCAAATTCATACACAATGGTACGATCAGTTTTTAAAGCTGAACGAATTTCTTTAACGGCGGTATCTAAAACCTGTTGACGGTTTAAACTGGCGGCTAAGGAAAGGGTAATTTCTTTTAGTTGTTCAGCTCTATTTGCTGCGGACATTTGATCTTTAAGAATGTTTACCCTGTCTAAAATTACTCCAAATCGTAAGGCAATTTGACCTAAAAAGGCTATTTCTCTTTCCTCCCATTCATGATGTTGTCGGCAATGATGGGCAATTAACAGTGCAAATAATTGTCCTTGACTGATAATCGGTACTACCAGATTTGATTTGATTTGTAAACGATACATCAAGGCTTCATGCTCAGGATTAAATCCTGCTGTATATACGTTTTGCGTGGGAACGACTCGACCATTAAGATATGCTTGTCTTAATTCTATGGGAATACACGGATCGTTAATGATTTCGCTCAAAGCACTAGGTAAATCATAATCTCCAGCTTCGTTGCTGATATAACCACTCCAGTCAGGATGAAAACGATAAATCACTAGGCGATCGATTTTTAAAATTTCCTTAGCTTTAGGTAAAGCCCGATCAAATACGGTATTAACGTCATCTTCATCAAGGGTACGAGATCCAGTAATTTCTTGGAAAAGACTAATTTTACTAGAATCTAACATGAAAACCGATTCTGTTTGTTCAAGGTTATCGGCTAAATAGTTAAAAGTAGAGGCGAGTTTTCCAATTTCATCATCTCCGGTAATATTCGAGCGAAGACTATAATTCCCCTCTGCGAATTCTTCAGCCGTTTTTTGTAAAGATTCAATGGGTTTAGCAATGGTTTTTCCTAAAATTAAAATTAATAAAACGTTAACAATTAAAACTCCAAAGGCTGTTTGCCCTTGAGAAGTTAAGCTACTAGAGATAATTTGGTTTAATTTTGCTTCTGATGTTCCTCGTACTAAAATAGCAACAGGTTCATTTTTGAAATTGACAATAGTTTCAGCCGTAAGGGTATAAAAACCATCATGAACGGCTCCTCTTTGAGAGACAATTTTTCCTACATTAGCTAAGGCTTGTTTTAATAAATTTTCATTGTCTAAAGTTTCATCTTTCGTATTATCATTTTCGTGGAGAGAAGAAGCAATAACAAATTGATCTCCCAATACTTTATAAATAGCGGTATATCCACCTTTAAATTCTTTGGCGGTTTGTTCAACAATGGCATATTTTTGATTTACTACATCCCCTGAGACTAAAACACCAATTACTTCTTGAGTACTAGGATTAAATACGGGGGTAAAGGTATAACGAATCAAGGCTGGTTGTCCGTTGATTAACTGGGGTAAAATGGGTGGAGATTCTTGTTTTAAGTCATCCCAAGGCACAATTTCGGTTACTTTTAATTGTTGGGGGTTATTGATAACTTCGGAGACTAAACCATTAGGATCAAAAAGTTCCCCTGTGCGATCTCGATTAGCATTGACGATAATTTTTTTATCCGTTCCCACTAAAGTAGCGTATTCAATATCACGAGCTTTAATTTCATTTTGAAGAATTTGTCTAACGATGCCTCTTTGTTGTGATGTTAAAATACCTCCATTAACCTTTGTCAAAGCCGCATCAATAATTGCTACGTTATCTGATTGTCCTCGAAAACCGAACCCCATTTGATTAACTTTAATACTGTAGTTAATTTTAACTGCTTCTAACTCTGAGGTGGATTGGTTAACCAGTTGTTCTCTACCTCCTTGAATAATTTGATATGCCCCCACTCCCACTAATGCAATGATAGAGACAGTTTGAGCTGTTAATAATACTAAAAGTTGTTTTTTGCGAATAGAGAGATTATTAAACCAGATAACAATTGGAGCTTTTTTCTTCGGTGTATTAATCAGTTTTTTCTTTAGGGGTATTGTTTCAGTGGTGGGAATTGCACTTTGGTTAATATTGAGTTTCGGTTTTTCAGGTGCTTGAGTCATGATATTAATAAAGAATAAAGAATGGAGAATGAAAAATGGAGAATTTTAACTACTATTGCTTATTCCTATCCCTAGTAATAATTATATTTGTTTATTTTTCAAATAATTGTAAAGGGGTTAATTTTAATGGGGGAAAAGTAGGAGATTCAATCGAGTTGTCAGCCTGATAAGATTTTATTTGATAAATATTATTTTCATCTAAGGTATATTCTTTATTATACTAATATAGTAGGTTGTTTGGGATTCCCTAACCATGATCGACTAGCCACCGCAAGATAATCAATTAACCAATATTTCTTAACACCTAATAACTGATACTCTGTTAACTTATCGGTATAATCATCTTCCCAATTAGTGGAAACTACTTCCACCACTAACTGAGGGGCATCATATAAAACCGATTGAGTTAAATTAGATTCCCAAATATTTTTATCTACTACTACTAAATCAGGATGTCGTCCTTGTTCAATACCTGTTTCTGTTTCAGTACGAATAATGATTCTCCCAGAAACAAAATAGTTTAATTGGAGACGTTTGACTTCATCTTTAATTAAATCAGTGATAAATTCTGCGATGGTGTCATGTTTTCTTGTGGGTTGTTTTCTCATAATTTGTCCATTAACTAATTCATAGCATCCCTCTTCATCGGGTAGTTGATTGATAAATTGGGAAAATGATAATAATGGTTTCGTAATAACTGCTGTCATAATTTTGTTTTTAACCAGAGGTAATAGGGTGATAGGGTGACAGGGTGACAGGGTGACAGTAGTGGCTTAATATATTGAGTATCTTACAACAATAATTGGTGTTAAAGAAAGAAAAGTTTTATAAGTAATTATCCCACTTTGAAATAAATTTCAACGCTAATACCTAATTTTGTCTAAAGATAACTAAATTTCTAATTGCTCATTGCTCATTCTTCATTGTTTACTTAACTTTAAACTTACTGACACTTTGCTCTAAGTTTTCTGCTACTTTTAACAGTTTTTTGAAACTTCGAGATACTTTTGTCACCGCCGTTGAAGTATCATTAGAAATTCCGGCTACATCTGCCATGGTTTCTGTAATATCTTCCGAAGTTTGAGACTGTTCGGCAGCAGCAGCGGCGATGGCTGTTACTAACTGGTTAATTTGGGCGGAGGCGGCGGTAATGTTAGTTAAAGAAGAACGGGTTTCTTCCACCAATCTTGTACCTTCAACTACTTGCTCTGTACCAGATTCCATCGCTTTTACCACTTCGTTGGTTTCCTCCTGAATTTCGGCTACCACTTTTTCAATTTCGGCTGTGGCTTCTGCTGATTGACGAGCAAGAGAGCGTACTTCTTCGGCTACTACCGCAAAACCTCGTCCTTCTTCTCCGGCGTGGGCTGCCTCAATGGAAGCATTTAAAGCTAACAGGTTCGTTTGATCGGCGAAACTACCAATCAGGTTAACTACTTTTGAAATTTTCTGAGTTGATTCCCCTAATCGTTTAACTTTTTTTGCCGTTTCTGCTACGGTTTCTCGAATGGCAAGAATACCATCTACCGTACGATTCATGGCAATTTCCCCTTCTTCTACACTGCGGTTAGCTTGTTTAACGGCTTCTTCTGCTTGTTCAGCGTTATCTAATACCATTCGGGCACTAAAAGCTAGGGTTTGGATTTTTTCGAGAGCGAGGTTAATATCATCGGATTGACGAATAATTTCTGTAGCTAAATTATCTACATATTGATTTTGTTCAATAATAACCTCACTTACTGCCCTTGTACCGCCTTGCACTTGGGTTACAATTTTTCTTAAACTTTCAATGGTGGCATTATAAGAGTCGGCAATAGTTCCAATTTCATCTTCTGTCACGATCGCACGAATGGTTAAGTCTCCTTGAGACACAGGATCAACTTGCATCAGTAATTCTAAAGCTCGTTGTTGAATTACTTCCCTTGCTTTTCTTTGTTCTAACTCCGATTGTTTTTGTTTTGCTAATAGTTGTATTCTTTCTAAAGCAGGACCTATTTGGGTGGCAAGTTGGGAAAGGAAAGTACATTCAGAATCGGTCCATTGACGGGGTGCATCACATTGATGAGCGATTAATAATCCGAGTAAATTACCTTCTACTACAACAGGAGTAACAAGATTAGCTTTGATGCCGAAGGGCTCTAATTGTTGAAGATGACAACTGGTTAATCCGGCGGTATAAATGTTAGGAGTAGCTTGTACTCGCCCTTGTTTATATTTTTCTACATAACTATCTGCAAAACAGGGATCTTTGATATTTGCCCCTAATGCTTTAGGATATTTAGGATCTACGGATTCAACTATAACTGTACCTTTCCAATCTTCATCAAATGTATAAATGATTACTCGATCGGTTCTTAAGGCTTCTCTAGCCATGTTTGTGGTAACTTCAAAAATTTTGTCTTGGGTTAAAGATTCTGCAATTTTAAAACTAATATCCTTTAATTTACCTGACAAGAAAGTATCTAATTGCTGAGATTGTAATAACATTACCCTTTCTAAAGCAGGCCCCATTTGGGATGCCATTTGGACAAAAAATTCGATTTCATTAGTTACCCAGTTACGAATAGATGAACATTGATGAGCGATTAATAATCCTAATAATTTTCCTTCTATAATAATGGGGGCAACTAAGTTAGCTTTAACGGCAAATGGTTCTAACTGCTGTAAATGACAATCGGTTAATCCTGCTTTATAAATGTCTGGAGTAACCTGTACTCTACCTTGTAAATATTTTTCTACATATTGTTCAGCAAAACAGGGATCAAGTATTTGAACTCCTAAAGATTTCGGATAATTTTTGTCAACGGATTCAGCGATGATTGTGCCACTCCAAGTTTCATCAAAACTATATACAACAACTCGATCAGACTGTAAGGCTTCACGAATTTGATTAACAGCGATTTCAAATACCTCATTAACATTAAATGCTTTCGTCATTTCTAAAGTAATATTTTTCAAAAGACTAGACTGATTAGCAAATAATTGTTGCTCTGAGACGAGGTTTTTTAACTGAGCAGTCATTTCATTGATGTTTTTACCTAAAATCGCAATTTCATCATTACCTTCTACTTCTACTTGTATATCTAAGTCTCCTTGACTAATTTTTTTGATAGTTTTAGCGGTTTTTTCTAAAGGAGTAATGAGACGATTTGCTGACAAATAAGCGATATAACCTACTACAGCAGCGGATAAAACTATACCAAGAAAAATGATATTTAAAATGCGATTAACAGGGGCTAAAACAATGCTATTATCTCCGGCAATGACGGCTGTCCATTTTAGGTTAAGATTGTCTTGCCCGATATTAAATGTTTGAAAAGAAATAATTTGTTGGCTGTTAGTTAATTTATTTTTGTCTTCAATAACTGAGATTTTTGTATCATTTTCTGTCCATTTTAATTGGGGAAAAACATCTTGTAATTTAGTAGCATTGACTGGTTTTTCTTTACCCACATTCGGTATAGTAACTCTATTGATCAAAAATTCATCATTTTGAGAGGAAAGAAATACTTGACTTTCTCCATCAGCCAAATAAATAAATTCTCCTTTGATTTTTTCATTTTTAGCAATAAATTTCTTGATTTGAGTTACCGGTATACGACTACGAATAAATCCTTCATTTTGTCCTGTGACAGGATTTTTTAACACTGAAACAAAATAAATGCCAAAAACTCCATCCACAAGGGAAGTCATTGGTTCACTTACAATAGCCCCATTGGCGGCTTTTGCACTTTGTATATAACTTCGCTGAAAGAGATTGGGTAATGGTTTGCCATTAGTTTGGGCTATGGGATTACCTTGATTATCCAAAATGGAAATAGTATCGTAATAGCCATAGATTTTTTTTAGATCATTCAAGTCTCTTGTTAATTGGGCTCTATTTTGAGTTCTAAAAGCTATGGTACCGGGAATTTTTTTTGCTAATATTTGGGTATCTAAATGGCGATCGCCGATGAATGATTCAAGTTCTCTCGTAAGAGATTGTAACTGTTGTGTTTCATTGTTTTTAATTTGACTACGAAAAGCTGTATTAACTAACCCGGCAATAATAGTTCCGGTAATTATAGTCGGTAAAACCCCTAAAGCGATAGCGAAGGAAACGGTTTTAAATCTGAGATTTTTGTTTTGCCACCAATTAAGAATACCTTTCTCTTTTGAAGTGTTATTGTTATTAAGATTGCCTATTGTTTCATTAAGGGAAGATTGAGTTTGAATATTACTTGATGCTTGATTAATTGGGGAAGAAAGATTATTTTCTGGTTTATCTTGTTTTTTTTGATTAGGTTGTGGAGAAATTTGGGTCATTTAATCTTACCTCTAATGATTTATGCTTAAATTTACTTTAAATATTGTTACCTAGTATTTAGGCTTATTAGTCAATTTATATATTTTCTTAATTCTAGCTCAATTAAACCTAGATCTAGCACCAAGTTTCAGATTCACTAACTAATATACTAATCAAGATCACTGGAATGATTTATTAGAATTGTTGATTTTGGTAGATTTAAGATGATTTTATCTCAAATAATTCATCTTTTAAACTTTTTTTTCAAGGCAAATAAAATATTTTATAAATGTTTGATCTAAATATTGTTTAAAATGCCATAATATAGGCGATTCCCATGCTATATTTCCCCAAATAGCAACAGCACTTTGATTACCAATACCAATTATATTTAGATAATGTTTTTGAGGGTGATAAAATTTTAGTGGTTTATTTTTTAAAAAATTACTGATATTTTCAAATAAAGGTTTTCCTTGTTTGACAGCAAAAACTCCTGCTTTTGGACGAGAATAATTAATCATTGTCGCAATATCTCCTGTGGCAAAAATAAAGTCATAATTGAGAGTTTGTAAGGTATCTTTAATCAGAATAAAGCCTTCTTGATCAGTAGCAATTGAACTATTTTTTAACCATAAAGGTGTAGATGCTTGAGTGACTAAAAAATGATAATCACCAGTGATTTTCAGTCCTGATTCTGTGATCAGAGAATCTTCATTGACGATTTTAACTACAGTATTGAGATAAAGATTTATCTTTTTACTTTTAAGGATTTCTGTTAATTTATAACTAGCCCATTGATTCTGATTTGATAGTATTTGTTCTCTTTTATGAATCAGATTGATTTTTAATTTATTTGGTGTTAAAATATTGTTTAATTTTTGGTAAATATTAATAGCTAATTCTACCCCTCCTGCTCCACCACCAATAATATTTAAAGTTAATTTTTTAGAGGGATTTAGTTGAGTTTTTTTGATAATTTCTTGCCATTTTTCTATTAAGAAATGAACGGGCTTGGCAGGAATTGTATATAAATTTGCTCCTTGAATCTCCCTATTTTTTGGAGTACTGCCAATATCGATACTAAGTAAATCAAAATCAACTTGATTACCCCATCTACCAATGACTTTTTTATGTTTAATATCAATGTCAATAACAGAATCAATAATTAACTTTATTTTAGCAAATTTTGCTAATTTTTCTAAATTAATATGAGTTTGTTCATAGGTATAATAACCTCCTAAATATCCAGGCAACATTCCTGAATAGGGGGTATTTTTAACATCACTAATTAAGGTAACATTTACCCCTGATATTGGTTTTTTACCCCATAAATATAAGGCAATAGCATGACTATGTCCGCCACCAATAAAGACTAAATTAAGCATAAATTAACTAAAGAAAATAACAAAATATAACAATTTTAAATCATTTGAGGGAAATCAATTATTATATAAAAATATTGAAGATACCATCTTTCTTTCCTCTTCCTTTTTCCCTTTTATTAGAAAATAATTCTCACAAATATGATTGCTATATGTACTTTTATAAATAAATATAAAGTTTATATAATTTTATTGTTGATTAGTTTATCTCAAAGAAATTTGAGTCAAAAAATAATATAATTTGATCAAAAGATTCTAATTAATTAAAATTTAACATCTAAATTACTTAATTTATCAATAAACACGATTTTGTTAGAGAAAACGCAATGATAGTAAACGATATACTTAAACGATATAAAGATGGAGATCGAGATTTTCGGAATGTTAATCTTAGTAAAATAAATCTCAGTGGTATGAAATTAAGTCACTCAAATTTATCTAATTCTAAACTTATTGAAGCACATTTAGCA
>NZ_VRZC01000065.1 GCF_016743215.1 Geminocystis sp. GBBB08 | reverse complement strand
ATTTATCTCTAAATATAATAAAATTATGAAAAATATTTTTTGGAAAAACTCAGGATTTTACAAGAAAAGTTAGCTACATTTAAAGATAATTAAAATTAAAATTAATCAATAAAATAATATGACACCAGAAGAATTTAGCCTCTTAATTCATCCTTTTTTTGTAATAGTAAGTGTTTTTCCTTTGTTGGGAATAGTCTGTTATTTTGCGTGGGAAACTCGTCAAAGAAGATTACAAATCAAAATGGGAGATAAAAGTAAAATTGCTCCCTCTGTAGGTATAAACCATGTAAATATCGGCAAATTATTATCGACAGCAGTGATTATAGTTACATTAATGGGATTAGCACAACCTATTATTACTAAAAAGATCCTTAAAGAAGAACTTTGGCAAACCAATTTTTTCCAGTTTATCTTCTTAGTTTTGATGTTTATTTTTACTATGGCTTCTTTTGTCTTCTTATTTCGTGCTAGGGTGAAATTATGGCGAGGAATTTTTGCGACTTTAAGCGGTATGGGAGTAGTGATTTTAGGTTGTCAAGAAGTTATTTATCATAACACAAAACAATGGTATTGGTCACACTATTATTATGGTGTAATTGTTTGTTTATTAATGATTTTCTCTGTGGCGATTATTGAGGATATTTACCGAGATAAATCCAATAAATGGCGTAATATTCACATTATTTTAAACTGTTTAGCGTTATTATTATTTATAGGACAGGGAATAACTGGATTAAGAGATTTATTTGAAATTGGATTATGGACTTCTCCACCTAAATGAGCTAAAAAAAGAAGTGAGGGTAAAAAATACGGATTTTTCAGTAAGTAATAAGTAACTGATTAAAATTACCTGTTATTTCAAAATAAAGATAGTTAAAAATACTCTAAAATTTCATTCACCTCCTTGTCTTATATTTTTCTTTTTTATGAAAGTAGGAACAAAAAATAATTCATTTAAGTCTAAAATGATAAGTATTCATGCAAAATTAATTATATATAGGCAATGGAAGGTAAGGCTAGAATTTTAAACCCCTTGTTACTCTATTGTTATTATGGATTTGAGAAAAGAAAAATCCAAAATTAATTTAGCTTACTTAGTTATTGAGACAAAGATTATTAGCTTTATTTCTTTTTACCTATTTTTTTATTATTAAAATTACACAATTTGAGGAAAATTTATGTTAAAAAATAATCGTAAGTATAACTTTTATCCTTCAAAAATCATTTTTTATTTTCTGGTTGGTGTTATACCTTTAACACAAATATTTATACCTTCTGCAAATGCTATTCAATTTCCTGATGCCCCAAAAAGAGAAAATCCACAAAGTGCCGCCGCCGGTGGTAGAAGAGGTGGTTGTGTACAAGGTAGTTTACCAATTAAAGCTTTAACACCTAATAATGATAATTATATTAAAACGGTGTCTAATCAACCGGCATTTTTTATTTATATTCCTCCAACTCAAGCTAAATTTGCTCAATTTATTCTTAGAGAAGAAAATGGTAAAGATTTAGATAGCCAAGAAATAAATATAACAGAAAATGATAGTATTATAAAAATTAATGTGTCAGATAAGGTTAAATTAGAAACTGATAAAAAATATCAATGGGAAGTATCTTTAGTTTGCAATCCCATGTTTATTAATACGAGTAATCACACTAAAGGAATTATTGAAAAAGTTTCTCTGACAGAGGATGTAAAAAACCAACTATCAGCAAATTCAGATACTCTTAAACAAGCACAAATTTTTGCGAATGAGGGTATTTGGCAAGATACATTATTTTTAGTAGCTACGGTGAAAGAATCTCAGCCCCAACAGTGGCAGGAGTTATTAATCTCCGTCGGATTAGATGATTTAATTAATAAAGAACTATTAAAATAGTAATTGCATTTATTACAAATAATCATTTATAACTTGTCTGTAGTTAATTTAGTTTCATGAAAGTTTTAATAGTTGAAGATGACGATCGTATTGCTAAACCTTTAGCTAAAGATTTAAGATACCAACATCATACTGTCGATTTAGCCAGAGATGGACTTGAAGGATGGGAATATACTCAAGCCTCCCAATACGATGTCATTTTACTAGATTTAATGTTGCCAAAAATAGACGGCATAACTTTGTGTAAAAGATTGCGAAAAGAGAAATATCAAGCATTGATTTTGATGTTAACGGCAAAAGACACCACAGAAGATAAGGTAATGGGTTTAGATGTTGGTGCTGATGATTATTTAGTTAAACCCTTTAAATTGGAGGAATTATCTGCTAGAATTCGAGCTTTATCTCGCCGATATTCGGAATTTATTCCTTCTATTTTGAGTTATGGTGATTTAAGATTAGATTCTAGTCGTCAAACAGTAGATTATGGGGAAAATTCCCTTACTTTAACTCCGAAAGAATACCTAATTTTAGAATATTTTATCAAACATCCTCATCAAGTGTTAAGTCGTTCAGCAATTCTCGATAAACTTTGGAATTTGGATGATTTATCAGGTGAAGAAACAGTTAGAACTCATATTACCAATTTACGCAGAAAACTTAAAGCCGCAGGTAGTGCGGATAATTTTATTGAAACGGTGTATGGTATTGGTTATCGTTTGATGTTTATTGCTCAGGAATGAGATAGTGTTTCAAAATATTCGTTACCGATTACTATTATCTTATCTCCTCATTTTTGCTTCTATCTTAAGTGTTTTTTCTTTAGGAGTTCGTTTATTTTTTGCCCATAGTTTGAAACAACAAATCATCGATAAACTAATCGTCTTGGGGCAAAGTGTCATCGCTAGTGCAGAATGGGAAAACAATCAATTAAAAATAGATAGTGATTTTAGAGTTGAGGCATTATTAAATCATCATCAATCGTTGCAATGGTTCAATCTTCAAGGAAAGATACTATATCAACAGGGAAAAATTATGACTAATTTACCTTTTTCTCAAGACAATATTCGACAAATTCAAGAAGGAAAATCGAAAATTCAAACCGTTACGTTACCAATTATTGATAGTGATAATGGTAAGTTAATTGGTTATTTGCGAGTTAGTCAATCTTTAGCAGAATTAGACGAAATTTTAGAAAAATTAGATTGGGGATTAGGAATCGGAATTGTCGTGGCTTTAGTTTTTAGTGGTGTTGGTGGTATTCTTTTAACGAATCAGGCAATGATACCCATTGAAGATAGTTTTCAACGTTTAAAACAGTTTACTGCCGATGCTTCCCATGAATTTCGCAGCCCTTTAATGGCTATTCAGAGTAATGTGTCTGTATCTTTAAAATATTCTGAAGGTATGAGAGAAACAGATCAAGAAAGTTTTAAGGCGATCGCCAGTGCCACTTATCAATTAACCCATTTAACAGAAGATTTACTGTTATTAGCCAGAAGCGAAAAAAACAATCTTTCATCACAAGAAGAAGTTAACCTAAATACAGTTATGGAAGAATTAGGCATACTTTATCAATGTCAATGTGCCAGTAAAAATATTAAATTAACAATAGTATTGAATGAACTTTTATTGATTATTGGTGATAGGGTGCAACTGTCAAGACTCTTTAGTAATTTAATTGAAAATGCCCTTCACTATACGTCTGAAGGAGGATTAATTAAAATTAAAGGAAAGCGGAAGGGATCATTAATAGAGATACAAATACAAGATACAGGAGTGGGAATTGAGTCACAGTATCTTGGGCAAATTTTTGAGCGATTTTGGAGAGCAGATACTTCTCGATCCTATTGGCATGGTGGATGTGGCTTAGGCTTATCCATTGTTAAAGCCATCACTGAAAATCATGGCGGTACAAGTACAGTCATCAGTCAATTAGGAATAGGTAGCTGTTTTACTGTGTGTTTGCCCATGAATTTAAGTTCTAATCATTAGGAATTTTTGTCACAGCTAGTTTTTTCTGCTTATAAGTAGTAAATATAATACAAACTATAAGTATTGATAAAAGAACTATTGATGAACCGATCGTACCATAATCGAGTCCACCTTTTTCGTGTGTTTTAGTGAGAAGATCTCCTAAAGTTGCCCCAAAAGGACGAGTGAGGACAAATGCAACCCAAAATAACAAGATACTGGAAATAGAAGTAAAATAATGTGTGCCCAAAACTAAAGCAAGTAAACTAGAAATAAGAAATGCGCCTCCTGCAAATCTCAATCCCGAACTATCCGCCAAAAAATCCCCTAAAGCAGTACCTAAAGTATTAGAAACTAAAATAGCACTCCAATAAAATATCTCAACTTTAGGTGTTTTGACATTAGTAACAGATAAACTTCCAACATTAAATTGCCAGAATATAAGAATAACAGAAAGAATAGCCACCAAAATCATTGCACCTTTACCGTAGCCTAATCCTAAAGTCCGATCCATAAAATCAGACATAGTTGTACCAGCAGTGCTAGTTAAAAGAATAACCATCCAATAAAGTAAAGGGTGATAACTTTTCGACATTAATTGAGTTACAAGAGTAATTAAAAACAGTCCAATCAAAATAATCGAACTAACACCGTAGCCCAAATTTAAAGTCATCGAAAAAAGATCTCCTGCGGTTTCTCCTAAAGTCGTAGCACAGATCTTCATAATCCAAAAAAAAGCTGTTATTTGTGGAAGTTTGCTCATTTTAGTGTTTGTTTAAAAAGTGTTTTCATGAAGCTAGAGAACAGGAAACTGCCAATAGGCAACAGTTTGACCTTTGTTAATCTCCTGTTGTTTTCTTATATTATCGAGAAGGCGATCTTTGAATCAGTTTTGTTCATCAATGGGCAATGATACTGATTTCTTCTGCTTAAGACTTAAATAAATAACTAGGCTTACAATTATTGAAAGAAAAAGCATACTTGTGCTAACAGTACTTAAACCAAAGCCACCATTTGTAACAGGTTGGGAGAGTAAATCGCCAATAGATGCTCCCAGTGGACGAGTCAAGATATATGCAAACCAAAAAGCCAAAATGGAATTGATTTTGAAGTAATAATAACCGATCGTTATTACTGCAATTAAAGCACCAAATATTAGTGCTGATTGTCCATAACCTAGCTTTAAAGCCTCCGCAAGGAGATCTCCTGTTGCTGTGCCTAAGGCAAAAGTAAATAAAATAGCTACCCAGTAAAAAAGCTCTCTTTTCGCTGTGTTAATGGAGTGCATAGCTAATGTCCTTTCATTTACATACCAAAGCACAAAAACTATTAACAATATAATACTAAAAACTATAGTTATTGTTTCCAAACTAACGTCAAGATCATCTACCAATCTGTCAGTAATTAGTGTTCCTGTTATACTTGTAAAAACTACTACAATCCAGTAACTCACAGGAACATAACGTTTAAGCCTAAACTGATTGAAAAGCACAATCAATAACAGGCAACTCATAATATTAGAGGTAACACTTAAACCAAGATTCAGGGTTACGGACAGAAAATCCGCCGCCGTTTCTCCTACCGTAGTAGCCAAAACCTTAATAATCCAAAAAGGAATTGTAACCTCTGGAACTCTATTTAATATCTTCTTCACTATATTTACTCTCTACATTTTTAAAAAATTAAAAGCGAGAAAATATTACTTTTAGTGATCATCGTTAGTTTCACCATCACCATCTCCGTTAATACTCTCAGAAATACGGATACTGCTATAAGGAAGGTTTTTTTCATTAACTTCAGCTTTGGGGTTATCGGAATAAAGAAATGTACCATTACCTGCATCGATTTTGACATCATTCTGTCCGATAATAACAGAATAAACTAAATTTCCGTCTTCATTTTCTAGTCTTACAGCCGTAGCTTGACTACCGATGACTTCTTCAGCGACTTGTTGTGCTTGTTGAGGAGTAATTTTAGCTAAAGATTCTAATTGAGCAGATTCTTGTGATTCTTTAATATCATCGTTAGTTTCACCTTCACCGTCACCGTCAATGGCTTCGGCTACTTGAACAATTTTTGTATGTGTTTTGACTGTAGCGACAATTCCTTGTTTTTGAGTAGTGTTAACAGCTTTGACAACGTTACCAAGAACTAAAGTACTTAATAAAGCAACTGTTAAGGTGATTTTAGTCGAATTTTTCATCTGATTAACTTCCTTTTTTTTAAGTTCGATATTGATACTTTAATCATTGAATATAAAGAAGTTAAAAAGATCTGTTGTAATATCGATTAAATTTTAACAAAAGATCTAATTTTAAATTAAGGACAACCTAATGATTGACGAGTACTTGCACCTGTTTTAGAATTGATACCATCGGCATATTTACATAATTCGATGATTTGTTGATTATCTAATACCGCTTGAGTAAAATCTGCACCTTTAATTTTAGCGTGATTAAAGGTTGATCGTAACATGATAGCTTCTCGTAAAATACTATCTGTTAAGTCGGCATTGTCAAAGTTAGTGACATAAGCTAAACCATTGGTAAAATCAGCACCTGACAGATTAATATTTTCTGCCATAACACCATTAAAAACACTACCGCGTAAGTCAGCATTACTTAAATTGGCACCTTCTAACTTAACTTTGGTAAATTCTGCTAGTTGTAAGTTTTTTCCTGAAAAATCTTCGGCACTTAAGTCTTTACTTTCAAAAGTTGATGTTACAGCACTGGAACTAGCTGCGATGGCGTTATGAGGTATAACTAAAATAGTTAAAGTTAAAATGAATATCAAAAAACCAGCCAATTTTTTAAACATAAATTTAATCATTGAGAAATTAAGAATTAGCAAGGAGTTTAAACCCCTTGTTATATCAGGTTCGATTAAATAAATAACTATAACAAACTCCCTAAAAATTGCTCCTAATAGGGGAGAGAGCAAAGAAGCAAAGTTTTATTATAAGTTATCATCCGAACTTGATATTAAAAATGAAGAATGAACAATTAATAGTTAATCAAAATAAGTTACGAAGCAAAATACCTATTTTATAGAACTATTAACGATCAACTACTGATGAACAATTACTTAGGAAATTACGTTCCTACAGTCCAAGAATTCATGTAGTCAATTTGACTAGGTGTAAGAGTATCAATAGTAATACCCATACCTTGTAATTTCAAACGAGCAATTTCTTGATCAACTTCTGTGGGTATGGAATGGATACCGGGTTTTAAACTACCCTGATTTTTGACCAAATATTCACAAGCTAAGGCTTGATTCGCAAAACTCATGTCCATAACTGCGCTAGGATGTCCTTCAGCGGCCGCTAAGTTAACTAAACGTCCTTCACCTAATACAATTACTGATTTACCACTTTTGAGTAAATATTGTTGGGTAAAGTTACGCACTTCTTTTACTTCCGAAGACATCGCTTTTAAGGTTTCTAAGTCAATTTCTAAGTCGAAGTGACCAGAATTACAAACTATTGCACCATCTTTCATGACGACAAAATGTTCTTCACGAATAATATGTTTATTGCCCGTAACGGTTACAAAAACATCACCGATACTAGCTGCTTCACTCATAGGCATAACACGAAAACCATCCATTGCCGCTTCAATAGCTTTAACGGGATTGATTTCAGTGACGATAACATTTGCGCCTAAACCACGAGCTCGCATAGCCACACCTTTGCCACACCATCCGTAACCTGCAACTACGAGGTTTTTACCGGCTAAAAGTACATTGGTTGCTCGAATGATACCGTCAAGGGTAGATTGTCCTGTACCATAACGGTTATCGAAGAAGTGTTTAGTTTCAGCATCATTCACATTCATAGCGGGGAAAGTTAAAACACCAGCCTTAAACATGGCTTCTAAACGCACAATTCCCGTAGTGGTTTCTTCTGTTGAGCCGATTAAGTCACTTAATTGATGTTGTCTTTCTTTCACTAAAGTTACTACTACGTCAGAACCATCATCAATAATAATGTTAGGTTTATGATCTAATGCAGTTTGTACATGACGATGATAAGTAGCGTTATCTTCACCTTTGATGGCAAAAACGGGGATACCGTAGTCATTGACTAAACAAGCGGCAACGTCATCTTGGGTAGAAAGAGGGTTACTAGCGATTAATACCGCATCTGCACCCCCAGCTTGAAGGGCGATGGCCAAATTGGCGGTTTCAGTAGTAACATGACAACAAGCGACTAAACGAATACCTGCAAAAGGTTTTTCTTTGGCAAAACGTTCGGTAATTTGGGCTAAAACAGGCATTTCTCTTGCCGCCCATTGGATTCTTTGACGACCAACACTAGCTATAGTAATGTCCTTAATATCGTAATTTAATTTGGTAGGAGTTGCAACCATGAATGATACTCAATAAAACTTTACATTCTCAATCATACCTTACCACTGTTAAATCGACTTAAGTTCAATCTAAAATTGGTTAAGGTAAGGGCTAGATAATTTTCCTAAATCCGCTACCCTAACTGATAATTTATGTTTTAGGTGCAAATTGATGACGTTAGGTTATCATTTATAGACATATCAACTTTTATGGTAAAAGTACCTACAATATCAAGTTATAATGGAATGTTGGCAAAAATTATGGTAAAGACACTATTAGCCAATTAAATTTTATAGTAAATAATTTATTATTATGACTCAAGATATTCGCATTCTCATGTGTGCGCCTGATCACTATGACGTTGATTATGTGATTAATCCTTGGATGGAAGGTAATATACATAAATCTAGTCAAGAACGTGCAGTAGAACAATGGGAAAAACTCTATCACATTATCAAAGAATACGCTATTGTGGATTTAGTTACCCCCCAAAAAGGCGTTCCTGACATGGTTTTTACCGCTAATGCCGGTTTAGTGCTGGGGGATAATGTGGTTTTAAGTCGCTTTTATCACCCAGAAAGACAAGGAGAAGAACCATTTTTTAAACAGTGGTTTGAAGAAAACGGCTTTAATGTCTATGAATTACCGAAAGATTTACCTTTTGAAGGCGCAGGAGATGCTTTATTTGACAGAGAAGGGCGTTGGTTATGGGCAGGTTATGGTTTTCGCTCCGAATTAGACTCTCATCCATATTTGGCTAAATGGTTGGATACGGAAGTTTTATCTTTACGCTTAATTGATAACCGTTTTTATCATTTAGATACTTGTTTCTGCCCTTTAACTGATGGTTATTTGCTTTATTATCCGTCGGCTTTTGACAGTTATTCTAATGGTTTAATTGAAATGCGTGTACCAGAAGAAAAACGGATTATTGTAGAGGAAGCTGATGCTGTTAATTTTGCTTGTAATACTGTTAATATTAATGATGTGGTGATCATGAATAAAATCACTCCTGATTTAGAACAACGTATTACTGAAAAAGGCTTTAAAGTTATTCAGACTCCTTTAACAGAATTTTTAAAAGCAGGTGGTGCAGCGAAATGTCTTACCTTAAGAGTGACTGAACCGATTTTAGACGATGTTCATGCAAATGTCACTGTTACCAGTCGTGTGATTAAAATGGAAGGGCATTTACTTGATAGTGGTTTAATGAATCGTGCTTTAGATGTAGTTGTCAAAGAAGGTGGTAGTTTCAAAGTTATTAATTTTGATTTAGGTGTTGAAAGACAAAGTCCTTCTACTGCCGAAGTGCGTATTTCTGCTCCTTCTGTGCAAGTTATGGAAGATATTATCAGTCTTTTGATTGATTTGGGGGCTGTTTCTACTCCCGAAAAAGAATCTGATGCAAACCTTGAAACGGTTATTAAAGCAGGGGTTTCTCCCGATGATTTTTATGTAACCACTATCTACCCTACAGAAGTTAGAATTAACGGTTATTGGGAAAGAGTTACTAAGCAACGCATGGATGGCGCGATCGTCATTGAAGAACATCAAGAGGGTGTCACGGCTACTTGTAAACTTTTGCGTGATTTAGAAGTAGGAGAAAAAGTAGTTGTAGGAGTTGATGGGATTCGTACCGTGCGATCGCCTAAATCAAGGGAACAACGTAATCAACCCCAAGAATTTAGTTTCATGAGTGGTGGTGTTTCTAGTGAGCGTCGTGTAGAATTGTTAGTAGAACAGATTGCATGGGAAATGCGTCATATCCGAGATCAAGGGGGTAAAGTTGCCGTTGTAGCTGGACCTGTAGTTATCCATACTGGTGGTTCTGAACATCTTTCTCGCCTCATTCGTAATGGTTATGTACAGTGTTTACTTGGGGGTAATGCCATCGCTGTTCATGATATGGAACAATCGATGATGGGAACATCATTAGGGGTAGATATGCGTAAAGGAATCCCGGTAAGGGGTGGTCATCGACATCACCTCAAAGTAATCAATGCTGTTCGTCGTGCCGGTAGCATTGCTGAAGCAGTAAATCAAGGACTGATAACAAAAGGAATTATGTATGAATGTGTTAAAAATAATATTCCTTTCTGTTTAGCAGGTTCAATTCGTGATGATGGTCCTTTACCTGACACTTATATGGATTTAATTAAAGCACAAGAGGAATATTCACGTCTGCTAAAAGGTACAGATATGATTCTTATGCTTTCTAGTATGCTGCATTCTATTGGTGTTGGCAATATGACACCAGCAGGAGTAAAAATGGTTTGTGTTGACATTAACCCAGCGGTGGTTACAAAATTAAGCGATCGTGGTTCGGTCGAATCTGTGGGGATTGTCACCGATGTTGGCTTGTTCCTAAGTCTTTTATTACAACAGTTAGACAAACTAACCAGCCGTTATGAGTTAGCGATTAGTTAGGAATTAGGAATTAGGAGTTAGGAATTAGGAATTAGGAGTTAGGAGTTAGGAATTAGGAATTAGGAGTTAGGAGTTAGGAGTTAGGAGTTAGGAATTAGGAGTTAGGAATTAGGAATTGGTATTGTAAAATAGGTATTGTACCGAATAATTTTTTTACGAATGATACCTATTCTCCCCTCTTTTGTGTTACCTAATTTATCCTTAAAAATTATTGCTATCTTGGTAATCTTCCCCAGTAGATAAAGCCTTTTCAAAGTCCATTCTTTGCTCCGCATTTCTGAGAAAATAACCGCTCATCATTGCTGAAGCTAATAATCTGCCTAAATTTTCTCGATTGGTACTAATCATAACACCAAAATGTTCTGCGGGTAAAGTTCCCAACATTCCCATAATATTTCGTTCCATTACTTGAAATACTTCTTGAGATTGAGGTTGAGAAAGTTGACTAATAGTTTCCGGAGTGAGAGATTGAAGATAATCTAAAAAATGATTATTATCTTCTGGTTGATTAAAATATTTGTTGCGACGATTCTCTTTATAATTCACGGTTTTTCTTCCTCAAATATTATTTTATATATAAGTGATTAATCTAATATTGATAATTTTCAATGTACCAAGTTTGTTAATTTTCATGGTTAAGTAAAACCGAACTTTTTAAATAGGTTTATCCTCCTCTTTCATGAAATTTCTCTTTTCATTCTCTCTAAAGTTATGTGCATTTGCTGGAACATTTGTTCTGGTGTAGTTCCAAATTGATTTAATTGGGTTTTAAGTTGTTCAATGGTCATTTTAGCCATAAAATCTTCAGATAACTCAAATCTTTTCATAAAAATACGATACCGTTCCATCATATTTTCCATTTTTTCGATAAAGATTTTTTTCCCTTCTCGATCAAATTTACCAAATTCACTACCAAGTTGAGTTAAAGAATGATAATCTTCAAATAATTGTTTAGCTTCTTGTTGCACGACTTCTGAATCAAAAAATCCCATTTTGCCCCCATTTTTCGATTATATGTTTATTATATGAAATAAATTTTTAAAATTTTATCTTTGACTAATTATAAAATTATTCACATTATCTTCAAAATACGGATTTCCGTAACCTTGAATCACTATGGTATCTAAATCTATCAGTTTTTTAAATCAACCAAAGAAAAGAATATTTACTGTTATTTTAGCTCTTATCGGCACTATTACCCCTTTAGTTGGATTACATAAATTTTATTTAAGGCAACCTCTTTGGGGTGTGATTTACCTACTTATTAGTTGGCAAAGCCCTATGGGACGTATTGCTTGTGCAGTAGATACAGTATTATATTTAATTCAAGATCAAGAATTTTTTAATGTTCGTTTTAATTCTAGTTTAACTTCAGAAACGGAAAATTTAACAGCAAATCCCCAACAAGTAACGGAAATTGCCACAGCATTAAGAGAGTTAGAAAAATTGCGTCAAGAAGGTTTAATTTCGGAATATGAATTTGAACAAAAACGCCGTCAATTATTAGTTTAAATCAGATTGCCTTTTGTTAACATTTAGTTAGCAATTAATACTCAAAAATGTCTAAAATAATTACCTATAGTCCAGCATTTACTATTGTGCCAACTTATGAGTGTTTTAATCGTTGTACTTATTGTAATTTCAGAACTGATCCTCATCAAAGTAGTTGGTTAGAATTAGATGAAGCTAAAAATGTTTTAGCCAATCTTGAAGGAAAAGGAATTACTGAAATATTAATTTTAAGTGGCGAAATTCACCCGAAATCCACTAGAAGAAAGCCATGGATACAAAGAATTTATGATTTAGGAAAATTAGCTTTATCTATGGGTTTTTTTCCTCATGCTAATGCTGGAGTTTTGAGTTTTGAGGAGATGTCTTTGTTGAAGGAAGTTAATGTTTCTATGGGATTGATGTTAGAGCAGTTAACTCCTAATCTATTAAATACGGTTCATCGTCATGCACCTACAAAAATTCCTGAAATCAGATTACAACAATTAGAGTGGGCTGGTATGCTTAAAATTCCTTTCACTACAGGCATTCTTTTAGGAATTGGTGAGACTTTAGAGGATCGAATGGAAAGTTTAAGGGCGATCGCTAAAATACAAGGAAAATGGGGGCATATTCAAGAAGTGATATTACAACCCTATGTTAAAGGTTCAAAGGAAAAGTTACAAGAAGAATCTCTGAGTCAGGGAGAAATATTAGAAATAATTGCCATTGCTCGTGATATTTTACCAGAAACAATAACTTTACAAATACCACCAAATTTAATCGATAGCGAAGAAACTTTATTAAAATGTTTAGAGTTAGGGGTGAGAGATTTAGGGGGAATTGTGCCAAAAGATGAAGTAAACCCAGATTATCATCATCAAAACCTCGAAATTCTCACTAAAATTCTCCAAAAAGCAGGTTGGAAATTAAAACCACGTTTACCCGTATATCCTCAATATTATTCTTGGTAAGGGTTAAGTGGTGCGCATCCATCACTACAAACTTGATTTAAGAGATTGTCTTCCGGCTTCAAAACGTTTGCCTCTTGCAACCCTCACTAGAACAATTTTTCATTACCTCCTAAATATATCTCAAAGTCTGCAAAATAGTTAACAGCGTTTATTTTATTATTGGAGAAGTCTAATGATCTTAATTTTTATACCGTTTTTTATTCAGGGAAAAACTGTTGAAAAAAAGCTAGATTTGCAGTGTCTCGGAGGATTAAGAAAATACCTAAACCGAGTAATAAGACTAAGCCTGTTTGCATAATTCCTTCTTGTAGTTTGTTGGGTAGTGGTTTACCGAAAATTCCTTCTATGGCTAAAAAAGCTAATTGGCCACCGTCAAGAGCTGGTAAAGGTAAGATATTTATAATAGCAAGGTTAATGCTGATTAAGGCCCCAAATTGAAATAAGTTTCCTAAATCATTTTTTGCTAATTCTGCACCTACGGCTACGATCGCAATCGGACCTGCTACTTGTTTAGCGCTTTCTTGAAAATTACTGATTAATTGCCCAAAACCTTGTAATGTAAGTTTGGTATAACGTTCAAATTGTTCAGCTCCGACGGTAAAGGCTTCCATAATATCATGGGGACGGCGTTTAATTAACTCTCCGTTAGGCGCTAACATTACTCCTATTTTTCCTTTGCCATTGTCGCCTAATTCTGGAGTTATGGCAACGTTAAAGGTATCTTCTCCTCTTTTTACAGTAAAGTTTAAACTCTGAAGGGGGGAGTCTTGAATGGTTTTTCTCAAAGATTCCATAGAGTTTTCATCGGCAGGAAAAATTTGATTATTGATAGCTAAAATTACATCACCGTTTTGTAAACCGGCTTTGGAGGCAGGAGAAGTTTCTTCTGTGAGAATTTGGGGTATTAATACTCCTGGTTGATAATTTATATCTTGTATCCCTACTATTACCGCTTGACTAACTAATAAAAAGTATGCAAAAATTAGGTTAGCGATTACCCCTGCACTGATAACGATCGCACGGTCAAAAACAGGACGATTACGCAGTAAATCAGGATCATCTAACGGTATATTACTATCAGGATCATCATCAGGAATACCCACATAACCACCTAAAGGAAAAGCCCTTAAGGCGTATTCTGTATCTTTTCCGTCATACTTTGCTAATACTGGTCCAAAACCAATGGAAAATTTATTAACACGAATACCTTGTAACCTTGCCGCACCAAAATGCCCTAATTCGTGAACTACAATTAAAATACCTAAAACTGCGATCGCTGCCAATACAGACATAATTATTTACTTTATTTACAAAAGATCAAAATTCTATCATATCATCATTCTTTTATCGCCTATTGCCTATTACCCATTACCCATTGCCTAATTGATAATAAATAAAAGCGGTTTATCTTATCGTAAGATAAATTTGTCAGGTGAAATATAATAATTATTCATGATTAAGAATAAAATAGAAAGTAGCACCTTGATTTATCTGAGATTCTGCCCAAATTATACCATCATGAAGTTCGATAATACGATAAACAATAGATAAGCCAATTCCTGTGCCTTCAAAATCTTTATTTTTATGTAGTTTTTTGAAAGGAATAAATAACTCTTCACAATTATTACTATCAAAACCGATGCCATTATCTTTGATAAAGTAAATTGTTTTTTGTTTTAATTTAGATAAAGGAATGTTGGCTAATTTTATTTTTTCTGCCCAAATTTTTTCTTCGTATTTGATTTCTCCAAATTCAATAATAGTCTCTTCATTTTTTTGTGTGTATTTCCACGCATTTTTTAGTAAATTTTCGAGGGAAACATTTAATAAATTAGGATCAGCAGTAGCGAAAACATCTTGTTGAATGTTAATTTTAATATTTCTTTCAGGGTTATTTTTAGTTAAATATTTCAAAATATCTCCCACTAATTTAGAGAGATTAAAAGAGGTAATTTTAAGAGATTCATATTTTAACTTTGATAGTTCGGTAATGCCTTCTAAAAGATTAATAGTTCTCTGACAAGATACGCTGATTATCTCCATTAATTCTTTTTCATTTTCCCTTGCATTATCATTAATTTCATCCTCAAGTAAAGAAACAGCTACATTAATATTATTTATATAATTACGCAAATCATGGGCAATACTATAGGAAAAAATTTCTAAGTCTTGATTAATTTTTTTTAGCTCTAATTCTGTTTCCTTACGTTCCGTAATATTTTTGACAGTAACGGCAAAACCATCCCCTAATTTTACAGCGATAAAATGAAACCAATATTTTAAAGAATCACATTGACAATAAAAATCTTCCGTTAAAGGTTTTCCTGTTTCTATTACTTTTATTAGTTGATTAAATAATTGGGGATCAATTTTATTAATAATTGTTTTTACACCCATTTTACCGATTAAATCTGATTTATTTTTGCCAAACACTCTCGCAATTACAGGATTAACAATTAAACAACGAAAATCAATTATATTACCACTTTCATTGTCTCTTACGGCTTCTACTGCCCCAATACCATCAAGAGAGCTATTTAATACACTTGACAATACAGCCCGTGATTGATGTAAAATTTCTTCTGTATATTTGCGCTGTTCAATTTCTTTTTGAAGTTGTTTTTTTTGCCGCTGAATGGTTAATTGACTTTCAATTCTAGCAACGACTTCTTCTACTTGAAAGGGTTTAGTTATATAGTCAACTCCTCCTACTTCAAAGGCTTTTATTTTATCGAGAGTATCATCTAAGGCACTAATAAAAATAATCGGTATTTCTTTAGTTAAATCATTTAATTTTAATTGTTGGCAAACTTGATAACCGTCCATTTCAGGCATTTTTATGTCTAAAAGAATCAGATCTGGAATTGATAATTGTGCCGCTCGAATTGCTGTTTTACCGTTAATTGCTTTTCTAACTTGATAATTTTTTTCCATCAAAATTTGAGAAAGTACTCTTAAATTATCTGGTAAATCATCTACTATTAAAATATCTCCTTTATTATTAATAATATTCATAAGTTTAAAATGATAATAATTTATTGTATTCTAAAATAGAACTATCTTTATTTTTGATTAATACTATCAATTAAGTTAGTAATTTCTTCTAATTGAAAATTGTTAACTAAGGCTTGTAAACTATTAGCTAAGTTCGAATATTGATTAGGAATTTCAGCTATTAAACTCAAAATTTTATCCTCATCTAAAATTAATGTTGCTTGATAAATTTCTTGTAACCATGTTTGAGACATTACAGCGAGGCTTTTTGGACTTAAATTATCAGTATTTTTACTGACAGTAATTTCTGTATCTGCTTCATAGAGGTATTTTACACCTAAGTGTTTTCCTATAGCATTGAAAATGGCTTCCTGTCGAAAAGGTTTGCGTAAAAAGTCATCACATCCTGCCGATAAACAAATCACTTTTTCTTCTTCTAACACACTGGCAGTTAAGGCAATAACGGCGGTAGCATTTCCTTTAATTTTTCTTTTAATAGCTTTGGTTTGCTCGTATCCATCCATCACAAGCATTCGCCTATCCCTTAAAATTGGGTGAGGTTTGCATTCTTCCCAAATTTGAACAGCTTGTTGTCCATTATATGCTTCTTGCACTTCAAAACCAATTGGTGTTAATAGGCTATTCAATAATTGACAGTTTACTTCTTTGTCATCTACCACGAGAATACGATATTTAATTTCATGGGGTTGTAAGCCAATCACTCTACTAATTATAGATTCTTTTTCTATCCCTAGGGGATCAACTTTTGTGACAACTATGTTAAATATAAATGTTGTACCTACTCCTACTTCACTTTTAACCGTAATGTCTCCCCCCATTAATTTGATAAATTGGCGACTAATTACTAAACCTAAACCAGTGCCTTCTTGGATATTTTTACCTGTATCAGTTTGATAAAAGGCTTTAAATAAATTTTCTACCTCATTTTCTGGTATTCCCGCACCTGTATCACTAATTTCAAAAATAAGGTTAATTTTCTCTATGTTATCATCTATTTTTTCTTCAGTGTTTATATGATAATTACTTGAAGTGACAAAAACATTTACCCCTCCTTCTTTGGTGAATTTTAAAGCATTACTAAGAAGATTAATTAATACCTGTCTCAATTTAACAGAGTCTGTCTCGATGTATCTTGGGATGTCTTGATGCCCCTCGAAAATAAGCTGTAACCCCCTTTGTTCGGCGTTTAGTTTTAAAAAGTCTTCTAAGTCTTCTAAGAGGTGATAAAGGTCAAATTTATGAGGATTAAAGGTGGTTTTTCCAGCTTCTATTTTAGCTAAATCTAAGACATTATTGATTAAAGTTAATAAATATTCACCACTACGATTAATAATACTAATTTTTTCCTTGTCTTGGGGTGGTAATATTGGCGATCGCATCATTAATTGAGCAAAACCAAGAATGGCATTTAAAGGGGTGCGTAATTCATGACTCATATTAGCTAAAAAAGTGCTTTTGGCTTGGTTAGCAACTTCAGCTTTATTTTTCGCTTCCGTTAGTTGTTGAGTGCGCTCTAAAACTCTATTTTCTAAGTCATTATTAACCTTTTCTAAAGATTGTAAAGAAGTCAATAATTTTTCAGCCATATAATTAAATGATTGAGATAAATTAGTTAATTCTTTTACCCCTTGAATTTTAACTCTGGTAGTTAAATTGCCTTGAGAAAACCTATCACTAGCGAAGGCTAATTCTTGAATAGGTTTAGCTAACCAACGAGAGATAAAAATAGTAGTAAAAATAGCAATTAATAAACCTAAAATACAAAGAAAAATAGTAGTTTTAGTATTAGCATTAATTTGAGCCATAAAATCAGATTGAGGTATAACAACAACCACAAACCAATCTAAACCTAAATAATGTTGATAGTGAATTACTTCGGTAAAATAATTTTCTTGATGGAGAGGAAAGATAAAATTATTCTGATTTTTAATATTTTGAAAGTTACCTATTTTAGTAGTTAAAGATTCTGCTATAAATTGAGTTAATTTATCTTGACTATGATTAGCTAATAATAAAGTTTTGTCAGTAGGATTAAAAGGTAATTCTCTTGTGGAATTGGCAATTAATTCTCCTCGATTATTAACAATAAACACTTGAGAGGATTGACTAAGTTTTAAATTACTTAAAAAATCACTAATTTGATCCAGTTTAATGGTAGTATTTAAAAAACCATCAAATGAACCATCGTTATTGATATCAATAGGTCGTAAATTAGAAATTAATAATAAAGGTTCTAAATAAGAAATATGTAAATCACTCCAAATAGCTTTACCGTTGATAACAGCATTTTTATACCATATTTGCTCTCGAATATCTTTATGAGGAAGACTTTGAAAAAGATTGATTTTTTCTCCTTTATCGTTAGTATTAAAAGACTCAAAAGTAAAATGATTTTCAGGCAAAACCCTATTAATAGTAAATTGATTATTCTCTAACCTATCTCCAGCACGATATTCTCCCTTAGGATTTACTACTGCAATAAAAGCGATATTTGGATAGTCTTGTATCTGTTGCCATAAATGAAATTCCCATGATTGAAGATTATCTAAATTGAGAAAATTAGCTTTAATTAACCTAAAATTACTTTGATTAATTTGTTGAGGCAATTCTAAATAAGAATCTAAATTTTGAGCAACTTGAGTAGCAATTTCTTGACTCAATTTATTAATCATTTCTGTAACTATTTTCTCACCATTTTTAATGGATAAATAACCAACTAATCCCACAATAATAATAGTTTGATAACCAA
>NZ_VRZC01000064.1 GCF_016743215.1 Geminocystis sp. GBBB08 | reverse complement strand
TAGTTTATTGATTATTTCATTCCGTCTTAAACCTTTTCCAGTAGCCTTGTCAGTTTCATTAGTTAAGTTGAGTGCATAGTTATAAAACCAACGACAACAACCGAAAGACTTAGCGAGTAAGACTTTTTGCTCAGGTGTTGGGTAAATTCGGTAACGATACGCTTTTAACATTTAATTAACACTTTGACAACTCAGTTTTTATAGTAACATATATTTTTAAGAATGGTAACAAAATTAAGAAATAGAAAGCCGTTCTAGAAGGACAGGGTTTTAAACCCAAAATTTTGATAACAAATTTATTTAACTGCGAAATAACCGAGTGTATAATTGCTCATGTTCAATACTAGCTAAACATAAACCCCAACTGCAACTGGATAATTCTTCATCTTTTAAAGATAAAATGACATCAATATTTTTGATTATCTCTTGATTGATATTTAACAATAATTTTTGTCCTTCTGTTTGCCCTAAAGGTATTAATTTTACTCCTACATTGATTAAATTATTAACCCAATTATGAAGATAACCTAATAATAAATATTCTCTTTTTATCTCCCAATTAGCTGTAATAATGCTAAAAGCGATCACATAGTTACAAGGATCATTAAAACTATTAATTACTTGGGATAAAAACTTGTTTTCTGACTCAAAAGAACGGATTAATCTCAATAAACTTTTTCCCATTTGCCAACTTTGTTGCCTTAATTCTGAGGTTTCCCGACTAGCACTAAACCAATTATTCCAATATAATAAACCTTGTAAATCTTTCTGTAAATAACAGTTATAAGCTCTAATTATTATGGCTAATTCTATTCTAATAGAACCATATTTTAACTCATTTACTAACCATTTATTTAAGGTTTTACTATCAATAATTTTCTTTTTTTCTACTAAAGTTTCCAAACCTTCAGAGTAACTATAAGCCCCTAAAGGTAAACTAGAATTACACAGTTGTAATAGTAATAATAATGTTTCTGACATTAACCTTTATAATAAGAATTATCTCGCAAAGAAAGGTGCAAAGAAAAGTGCAAAGGAATATCAGGATTTATTCTCTTAATTTTTTATCTCCTATGGATAACTTTTTTACTTCACTAAATCTTAAATTAAATCTGCTTGATGAATAATTACCGCTAAAAATGCTGAAAAAAGTGTAATTCCCGTTGCAACTAAAGGATTTTGCCCTTGACTTACCGCAAAAGAAGTAATAATTCCAGCACCGATAGCTGCCGTTAAACCTGCACTAACTAAATCTTTTTCTTGGTTATTATTCATTATTTTGATCATGTTGATAATTTTTCCTTAGTTGAAATTTAAAATAACATTTTCTTTTCCCGTCAATAACCTTTTTTAAAAAAGATTCATATTTTGCTATATTTCTTAATATTAGTTTTTCTGAAAAATTAATAAGCTAGGAAAGCATCTAAGTCGTCTCGTAAGGATAAGTAATAAGTAATAAGTAATAAGTAATAAGTAATAAGTTTTTATCACCAGAGTAACAAGAGGCTTAAGCCCTTTGCCTTGTTAAGAATTAGTAAAAAATCTAAGTTAAATGCGTCTTAGCTTACCAAAGATTTTTAGTTATAATAAGCCTCGATACCGAATAAATAATTGAAGAATTAACCATGACCCTAAAGCTACTTTTAAAGCTACTAAAATATTTAATAAAGGAATAATACCACCACTAAGCAACGTTCCGAAATTCCCTTGAGGTAATTCTATTCCCATTAAAGTTATACCAGCTAAAAAAATGAATATTATCAGAATTATTTTTTCCCATCTACTAATACGATATCGATGATAAATATTTTCCATTAATTCCACCGAAGATGTAATCAAAATTAAGCCAATTGCAGTACCACCAGCAACTCCTGCGGCAAATCCTCCCCCCGGAGTTAAATGCCCTCTTATAGCTAATTCTATACCCACAAGGGAGGTAATCATAGCGGCTAAACGTGCTAAAATTATAGAAGGTTCATCGGTGAATTGATAAATAATACTAGAAGGTTTTTCATTGCTTAATAAATATTTTACTCCTAAAATGGCGATCGTAAATACCACTACTTCAAAAATTGTGTCATAAAGACGATTACGAAAAAGAACCCCTGATATTGCATTCGGTACTCCTGTATCATTGACAATCATTTTGACTATGGAAATTTCTGCTAATTCTAGCTGTGGATTAGGAATAATTAAGATTTTAAAAAATAATAATACTCCGGCTATTAAATATATAATCTTCATTAACTTTTCTCTTTATTTTCCTTTAAGTAAACATCAGTTAAATCATCCATAGATTTATTTTTTTCTTTTTCAATTATTTCATATAATCTTGGAATTCTAATCACACTTTCATAAAGTTTTTCAGAGGATGAATTTACTTCATTTTCTCTCAAAAAACAAATACCATGAATTTCTTGCTCCATTAAGGCTTTTTCTAAACTATTTTTATCTTCATAATCTACTAATTCTAATCGTAAATAATATTTAGCAATGATTGATTTAAAATTGTCTATTAAAGTTGAAAATAATGCTTCTTTTTCTGTTATATTTTCCTGACTATGAAGAGTTGATAAATCTTTTTTTAATACACCTAAACGCATCACTAAAGATGATCTTACCGCAATCACATACAATGAAATAGCTAATAATGTCCCCATTAACGCTTCTGTTAAGGCTACATCTGCAGCACCTAATAACCCATAAACTAAAGTGGCGATCGCACCTAGCATCCCTCGAATAATTAAAGCATCAAACGGATTAACTTGAATTACCAAGAAAAAAGCCGATAAAGGCAATAAAGCAACAATGAGATAAAGAGTAAAATCAGGATTATTCATTGATATTTTGACGATCACTTGAACAATAAGCGAAAACATAACCTAACATAGTATTCCAAATAGCCAAAGAAATAATTGCTAAAATTAATAAAGGCCATTCTTTAGGAATCTTCCATAATAATCCCACAACTATCGCCATTGATCCTAGAGTATCAGAAATTGAAAGACCGTGAAGTTTATAAACAGGAGAACGTTTACTTAATAAATAAAATGTACCATATAACCAAAAAATTAAACCAAATATAATCAAAAAGTTACTCATATAAGTCTTAAGAATTAGGAATATTTAACTAAGTATCAGTACAAAATAAATTATCTATAGCAATCCTAAATGATTCGTGGCAAAATAAGGACTACAAATTTAAAGGCAAGGAGTTTAAACCCCTTGTTAAATAATAGGTAAAACATTATTTCCTATCTTTAAATATTTCACAACTGATTTAGTATTGCTATATTATTATCCCATCACAAATCATAAATCACCTTATTACCTATTACTTCATGTTATTACCATCACCGTTGAAAAAAGGAGATTCTTTATTAGCTATCGCACCTAGTGGTACTCTTAGAGACAAAGAAAAAATAAAATTTGAAGAAGGTGTGGAAATTTGGCACAAAAATGGCTATAAAATCATTTTAGAAGAAAATTATCAAGATAGAGAAGGCTATTTAGCAGGAAAAGACGAAATCCGTCGTCAAGCCTTACATAAAGCGTGGACAAATCCTCAATATAAAGGTATTCTTTGTGTTAGAGGTGGTTATGGTGGTGCAAGATTACTCGAAAATTGGCAATGGGAAACCATACCACAACCAAAATGGTTAATTGGCTTTTCTGACATTACTAGCCTTTTATGGAGTTTATATAACGAAAAAATTATTAGTATTCACGGTGCAGTTTTAACTACTATATCTCAAGAACCAGATTGGTCTTTAAAACGCTTATTTGACTATGTTGAAGGAAAACCATTATTACCCCTCCACGGCCATAGCTTCAAGGGGGGTAAAGCTCAAGGAAGACTCTTAAGTGCAAATTTAACCGTTGCAACTCATCTTTTGGGAACATCTCTATGTCCGAAATTTGATAATGTTATTTTAGCCTTAGAAGATGTGCAAGAAGCACCTTATCGTCTTGATAGAATGTTAACTCAATGGCGGTTAATGGGGATTTTTCATCGGGTAAAGGGGATTATTTTAGGAAGATTTAGCGGTTGTAATCCTTCTGATGGTATCCCTAGTTGGAATGTTAATGAAGTTTTATGCGATCGCCTATTAGATTTTAATATCCCAATTATAAGCGATTTACCCTTTGGTCATGACGGCGTTAATGCTTGTTTACCTGTCGGCGGGTTGGTAGAAATTGACGGCGATGAAGGGATGATTAAATTTATTGATACTGTGGCTACCTCATAAGTTATAGCTTACTGGTAAAATATGCTATAAATAGTTAGAAATACCTAGAATTTTTTAGCGTTATGGTAACTCTTAGTTTATCTCCCCAAGTTGAAAATCGTTTGTCAATCTTAGCTCATGAATTAGGTAAAAAAGAAGAAGAATTATTACAAGATGCTATCATTAGTTACCTAGAAGATTTAGAAGACATTAGGGATGCTGAATATCGGTTAAATAATCCTGAGTCTTACTTAACTCTTGATGAATTGGAGAAAAGCCTTGATTTGAAAGATTAACATTGATTCACGAATTAAAAAGGAATTAAAAAAGCTCGATAAAGTTGCCCAAAAACGGATTATTGCTTATTTAAGAGAAGAAATAGCGATTCAAGAAAACCCTCTTTTATTCGGTAAAGGATTACAAGGCAATAAGCAAGGATTATGGCGTTATCGTGTGGGTGATTATCGAGTTATCTGTAGAATTTTAGACGATGAATTAATTATCTTAGTTGTTAAAGTAGGCCATCGTAAAAATGTTTATCTTGATTAAATATCTGGTAAAAATAAAAAACTAAATCAATTCTTATTACCATTGCAAGAGTGCATCGTTGCCCGAATTCGCAAAAGTTGTCTATTGAGGTAAATATTTATCCTTGAGCTTTTTTTTGATTAACTTAAGAAAAACTGATTAATAATGAAAGTGACAATATTTGATTCACTAACACTTATCAATCATGACAGAAATTAACTGGCAAAAACTGCAAAATGGCTCTGATATTCGAGGAGTTGCTTTAACTGGAGTTGAAGGAGAAGATGTTAACCTTACCCCTGATATTATCGCTATTATCGCTAAGGCTTTTGCCCTCTGGTTAAGTCAACAAAAACAAAAACCTACTTCTGACTTAATTATTTCTATCGGTAGAGATAGTCGCTTGTCAGGGGAAATTTTGATGAATGCCTCTATAAATGCGATCGCTAGTTTAGGGGTGACGGTGTATGATTTTGCCATGGCTTCCACTCCAGCAATGTTTATGAGTACTATTACTGATGGTTATAAATGTGACGGGGCAATTATGTTAACCGCTAGTCATCTTCCCTTTAATCGTAACGGCTTGAAGTTTTTTACAGAAAAAGGAGGTTTAGAAAAACAAGATATTACCGCCATTCTTACTATTGCCGAGAAAGGAGAGTTTCCGACAGTTAAAGAAAAAGGTAACATCGAAAAACGTGATTTTATGTTGGTTTATGCCAACCAATTTGTCACCAAAATTAGAAAATCTGTCAATCATCCTCAACATTATGACACTCCTTTACAAGGCTTAAAAATTATTGTTGATGCTGGAAATGGTGCAGGAGGTTTTTATGCCACAAAAGTCCTTCAACCTTTAGGGGCAAATATCGAAGATAGTCAATTTTTAGAGCCTGATGGCACTTTTCCTAATCATATTCCCAACCCTGAAAATAAGGAAGCTATGAAGAGTATTTCTCAGGCAGTCATTGATAATCAAGCTGATTTTGGTATTATATTTGATACTGATGTTGATCGTAGTGCCGCCGTTGATAGTTACGGAAAAGAGTTAAATCGAAATAAATTAATTGCCTTAATTAGTGCCATCATTTTAAAAGAACATCCTTCTAGTACGATTGTCACTGACTCCATCACTTCCGATGGTTTAACGGAGTTTATCGAAAAAGAATTAAAAGGAAAACATCACCGTTTTAAACGAGGTTATAAAAATGTCATTAATGAGTCTTTACGATTAAATCAAGAAGGTGTAGAATCGTGGTTAGCTATCGAAACATCAGGACACGCTGCCCTAAAAGAAAATTATTTTCTCGATGATGGTGCTTATTTAGTCACTAAACTATTAATCGAATTAGCCAAATTAAAGTTAGAAGATAAGTCTTTAATTGACTTAATTAGTAAACTTAAAGAGCCGGTAGAAAGTGAAGAATTTAGATTAATAATTAACACCGAAAAATTTAAAGATTATGGAACTAAAGTTATTGAAAAATTAACTGAATTTAGTGCTAATCAATCAGACTGGAATATTATTCCTAATAATTATGAAGGTATAAGGGTTTCCTGTCAATCAGAGTCAGAACAAGGCTGGTTTTTATTACGTTTATCTCTTCATGATCCAGTATTACCTTTAAATGTTGAAACAAATATTAAGGGAGGAATTGAGCAAATAACAAGTCGTTTATGGGCATTCTTTGCTCAATTTGAGCCGTTAAAATTAAGTTGATTGATGAATTAATGCCTGACTTTTTCTGTAGTATTAAGAGTACGATACCTAAGTTTGACATAAAATTCAGTTTTTTAATATTTTTTATTTTCAAAAAGTCATTAGGTGTTTTTTCTGTTATAATGAATAAATTACTTATTACTTATTAACTTCCGGCCCCCTCCTTGGGGGCTGTTTCATTGCCTGATAGTTTGCTGATAAATGTCAGGTAATTATGATTAATTCCTAATTCCTAATTAAAACCCCTAATATCCGTTATTGATTAATCAATTTCAATAGAAGTAGGTTGATTATCGTTACCTCCACCAAAATTGCTACTGCTAGATTTATCCACCGGTTGACGATAGTCAGCATAAAGACGATCTCGCCACTGAAAAAAAGACTCATAAGCACTATTATCCCCTAATCCAGGGATACCTATACCTTCAACATCGATGGGTATATCAAAATAGGCAACCGGAGGAAATTTAACGATAGTGGTTAAAGCAGCTACGGTGAAATCTGCTAAGGTTGGTTTATCACCTACTAGATAAAGTTGATTTTGCAAAATTAAAGTTAACGCCTCTAAATCACGTTTTAAAGTTTTTTCTCCTACTTTTAAAATATCTGTACCTAAGGTAAGACCTATACCTATAGCATTAAAGACTTCAGAGGGAAAGGCGGTAACAAAAGTTTTGAAAATATCAGGGGTATTTTTCGGTAAAAAAGAAGTACGAAAATTGGGATAATGATTTAATGCACCCATAAACGCCTTACGCCCATTTAAACCTAAAGATTGATCTGCCCATTCTTCTATTAATAAACATTGTCCTCTAGTTATACCATCAGTAGGAATTAAAGGTTTTTCTGGATATTTACTATCTAAATATAAAGCGATCTCTGTGGAATCGGCAATGTAAGTATCACCATCTTTTAATACTGGAACTTGTCTTTGTCCTGAAACCTTGAAAACTTCTAGTTGTCCGATACCCGGAGTTACTTCGATTTTTTTATACTCTAATCCTTTATAGTCGAGAATAAACCTAACTTTTTCAGAAAATTGTGATAATTCAAATTGATACAGTTCTAACATCAACTAACCTCGATTGTTATAAAACTTAACATTTCTACTTTAGCCTTTTTTTGAAGAATTATGGAGTTATCCTCAAAATTATTAACTCAAACGATGATTTTCAAACCAACTGTGTAATAATTCTCGACAGGCTTTTTCTTGAATACCAGCAAATACTTGTAAAGAATGATTAGAAGCAAAACTATCAGGAAGATTCATCACCGTGCGAATAGAGCCTGTTTTAAAATCATCTATCCCATAAACTAGAGTCTTCAAACGAGAGTTAATTATTGCACCAGCACACATCATACAAGGCTCAAGAGTTACATATAAAGTACAGTTCTTTAAACGCCAACTACCCAAATTTTGACAAGCCTCACGAATGGCAATTATTTCAGCATGGGCAGTACAATCTTGCTCTCTTTCTTTCCGATTATAAGCCTCTGCGATTAAATTATCATCACCATCAATAATTAATGCACCAACAGGAATTTCACCTTGATTTCCAGCTTGTTGAGCCAAAATTAAAGCCTGATTTATCCAATATTGATGACGTTTTAATTCCATCTATCTATGGTTAATTACTGATGCGATTAAGTAAAAGTAAAGAAGTCACGATTCCCGCAAAATGAGCCCCGATGGTGTTAGTATTAGCTTGAATGATTAATAAATCTAAAGAATTAACAAATTGTTGAGGATTAGAGCCAATAAACTGCGGTGATAAAGTCAAAAGTTTTGCTAAAGCTAAACCCACTAAAGTTTCAGCACCAATTAAGGCAAAAAGCATTCCCACTAGATTAAAAATTAAACCAAACTTAATTAATCCTATGGTTTCCGATTTTTTTGGGCGCATAGCTGGATCTCGATTTTCAATTCTTTTACCAATTTTGCCATAGCGAAAAGATGTATATAGTGCCACAATTAAAAGAACGATACTAATAAAAGCGGAAACAATACCAAATTGAACATTTTGAACATTTTGTTCTGTTTTAAATAAAGCTGGAGTAGCAAATAAAAGGGTAACGGTAGAAATAATCCCTAAAATTAACTGTAGCCAAAAACTCCAAAATCCCCACAGTTGCAAGTTTTTTGATACTTTTTCTACGGCAGGAGGCAAAGAGGGAGCAAGTTCTGAATCTCTAGTCATGGTATAAGTTATAGATAGTAATAAGTTAATTTTTTAGGTTCTATTACTTTGAGTATGATAAATTATCTCTTAAAAAAGCTGTCAGGTTTTAGGTGTTAGGTGTTAGGTTAAATAAAAACTGTTAATCTTAATTTGATTCCCCTAAGAACTTTTACGAATACTTTGTGCAACCCTAAGTAGAAGAGATACAATTAAGTTTGTTTAAATATGTAATTATTTTTTTATGGAAGAAACGTTACTAAAATCATTAGTCTGGACTAATTATAAATTATTTATTTTATTCTGTTTAATTTTACCCTTAATTCTTTCTATTTGGGGATTATTTGCTCAAATTCCTTCTATCGGGCGTTTATTGGTGATTTTTTGGCGTGTCGCTAGTTTAATGGCTATTGCTATTTATCTATTGATTCCCGTGTGGCAAGTGGGATATTTAGCTTGGTTTTTAGCCCATATATTTGTTGTTATCAGTCTCTGGTTTTGGGTTGATATTAATGACGAAATTAGGGATTTACCAAAAACTCCTTTAAGATTGACTGTGACGATATGGCGTTGGGCGATCACTTTTTATGGTATTATTAGTGCCATCGCTTTTATTCCTTTCTTACCCTGTACTTTTTCTGCCGATGCTAGTGTTGAAATTTCCTGTCGAGTATGGTTAGAAGCACCTTGGCATTTTAAAACTTGGTTTCACCCTAATGTTACCCCCGGATTCTTAGGATTTTTAGGAATGACAGGGCTGATTATTTATAGTATTTACCTTTTCTACTTTTTAAGTTTTCGACTGATTAAACAAGGTAGAATTGCTTTGCAACAGTAAAACTCTTAACTAGGGGTGCGTCAAAAAGTTTTTTTTTGATGAGGGTAGCTATTAGCAGTCAGCTATCAGTTTAAATGACCAAAAATCAAATATTTAGCTTAGTAGTATTATTAAGTTATGTAAGTTTTTGTTTCAAAATCAAGTCAAAAATGCCTAGTTTTTCCACAAAAATTGTCAAATTTATGAGGAATGAGAAGAAGTGAGGAGACGAGGAGAGGAGGAAAAGAAAAAATTATCTAATCACTATTTACTATCTAATCACTAATCACTATTCCCTGACACAAGTATATTTTCATGATTACTATTCAACAACTAGAAACTTATAGTCAACAACATCCTCAAGAAGTTTTAATTATTAAAGCCAGAGATAATGAGGAAGAAATCGAAATTATCATTTTTAAAGGTTTTTCTAGTAATTTAAGGGGTGCAACGGAATTTGATCCTGATTTACCGATCTTATCATCTACTGCTCAGATTATCACTATCGATCGCCTAGTTAGCCCTTATAATCCCAGTAATCCCCATTATATTCAATGTGACTTAAAAGCATCAGAGTTTTTATCATTATTAAATTTTTAATCTCGCAAAGGCGCAAAGACGCAAAGATTTTTACTAGGAAATATTTTATAATACGAGAATCTTCAGTAAACTAAAAACCCTCCTAACCGAAAATAACCCTATCATGACTACAGAAACAATCATTAACCCCGTCAATCAACTTATTCTTGCAGTAGAAAAAGCCGAATCAGCACCTCAACTATTGGATGCTGTCACCGAATTAGCAAATTTTCAATCCCCAGAAGCTATACCTACTTTAATTCAAGTCTTAGGCTATAACAACCCAGGGGCTGCCGTTGCTGCTACGGAAGGTTTAATTGCTTTAGGAGAATGTGCCATTGAGCCATTATTAAGAAGTTTGGATCAATACAATTATGGTGCAAGAGCTTGGGCTGTGAGGGTATTCGCCGGAATTGGTGATATTCGTGCCTTAGATTTATTAATCAACACCGCTATTAATGACTTTTCCTTAAGTGTCAGACGGGCAGCAACAAAAGGTTTGGGTAGTTTGCAATGGCATCAATTACCCTCAGCCAAAATTATTACTACTCAAACTCAAATATTAGACACTCTTTTAATTACTATCAATGACGGTGAATGGGTAGTGCGTTATGCCTCTATTGTTTCTCTCGAAAATTTATATCAAGCCATTGATATTAGTCATGAATATTTACTTAATAAAATTGAAGAAAAATTAAAGCAAATAATCACTGAAGATGTCGAAATTGCTATCCAAAGTCGTGGTAAACTAGCATTAAAAAAAATAGATAATAAAGAATATTTAATATGAGTCATTCTACCGATATTAAAGCTTTAGCAAGATTAATGGCAGCAGATTTTAGTAATCAACAACAATCTTTTGAAAATCCACCTTTTTTTGCTCATATTCGAGTTTGTATGCGCCCATTATCAGAATCTTTATTAGGTGGTACAACTTTATTTTTAGAACAAGCCTACAATTTTTTACTAAGCCAACCTTATCGTTTAAGAGTATTTAAAATTCAAATAGTAGATGATCATTTAGAATTAGAACATTATAAACTAAAAGAGGAAAAAGAGTTTTATGGTGCTTCCAGAAATCTTGAAAAACTTAAACAATTAACGATCGATCATCTCGAAAAAATGAACGGTTGTGATATGATAGCTCACTGGAATCATGATCATTTTCAAGGTTATATTAAACCCGGAAAAGCCTGTATAGTTGTTAGAAATAATAAAGAATCTTATCTTGATAACAGTTTTGAAATTAACGAAGAAAAATTAATTAGTTTTGATAGAGGACGAGATCCAAACACAGATGAAATTTTGTGGGGGTCATTAGCAGGACCTTTTCATTTTACTAGAATAGATAGTTTCGCTGATGAAGTGTAAATAATTAGGAATTAGGAATTAGGAATTACGGGCAAGATGCCTGTTTTACCACCCCATCACCCCATCACTAATTCAATGAATTTGATTGATAAAAATAACCCATTATTAGCGAAAATTTTTGAGACTATTAATAATTCTCCTGAAAAAATAATAACTTTTGCTGAATATATGAATTTGTGTTTATATGATCCAGAATATGGTTATTATAACTCAGCTAAAATTATTATCGGTAATCAAGGTGATTTTTTTACTTCTTCTTCTTTATCTTCAGATTTCGGTGAATTATTAGCAATTCAACTAGAAGAATTTTGGCAAGTTTTAGGTAAACCTTCTAACTTTAAATTAGTAGAAATGGGGGCAGGAAATGGTAATTTAGCTCTAACAATTATTAACTATCTGTTTAATCATTACCCTAATTTTGCTTCTAACATTGAGTATATTATTATTGAAAAATCTCAGACTTTAAAAGTTAAACAACAACAGTTATTCTCAGATAATTTAGCTAATACTATTCAAATAAAGTGGGAAGATTGGGATTCTATTCCTGATAACTCTATTATTGGTTGTTTTTTTAGTAATGAATTAGTCGATGCAATGCCTGTTCATTTAATCAGATATTCTCACAAAAAACTAGAGGAAATTTATCTCACTGAAAAAGGGAATCAGTTATTAATCAAATATGATTCTCTCTCCAGTCAAGACATATATAATTATTTTGAGATACTAGATATTAATTTTGATAAAAATATCTATCCTGACGATTATCATACAGAAGTAAATTTAAACGCTATTGATTGGCTTTCCCAAGTATTTACTAAATTAAAACAAGGTTATTTATTGACTATAGACTATGGTTATACCGCCAAAAAATATTATCATCCTCAACGTAGTCAAGGCACGTTAAAATGTTATTATCAACATCGTCATCATCATAATCCTTATGTCAATATTGGTAGTCAGGATATTACTTCCCATGTCAATTTTACGGCTTTGGAAAAATATGGAGAATTGTTAGGTTTAAGTAATTTAGCATACACAAAACAAGCCTTATTTTTAATGAGTTTAGGATTAGGCGATCGCCTTTCTGAATTATCTGATGGTAAAATGTCTTTAAGGAAAATATTGCAACGGCGAGAAGAATTACATAATTTAATTAATCCTGAAGGTTTAGGTAACTTTGGTGTTTTATTACAGACTAAAAACCTTACGACAATACAAAGTCAATTTTCTTTACAAGGATTTTATTGAATGGGTATCTCCTCTCTAACTCTTAATGATCAATTTTACATTCTACTAATATTTACAGAATATAAATAATCATAACTGCAAATAAAAAGTAAGAGTACAATAAAAGTGAGCATAAAATAAAAATGACTATTTTTAGTCTTTTGATATAACTGAGTGTGCAAATTATTTGTATGTTTTACCATGTGTAAACAAAAATTATACTTAATATTTTATAAGTATTGTAAATTATTATAGCAATCACCTAATCAGTTATAAGAAATCAATTATTAGAAAAAATCGAAGATACCATCTCGTTTCTTCCCTTTTCCCTCTTGCGATAAGATAATTCTCACAACTCATAACTGACTGCTATATTATTAAATTTAAAATAGACAATCTATTTTGCGAATGGTATTTATAAGGTAATTAATAAATTGTTATAGGGGTTGTATGAAAATAAATGAGGAAATAGAAATTCAACATATTATCAAAATTAAATATGGTGATATTCAACAAAATATTATCCTTAAAAATGAAGTTTATTCTATTGGTCGTCATTCTAGCAATGATATAGTTATTCATCATCCTACCATTTCCCGCTATCACTGCTCAATATTACCTGTTAAATATAAAGATAAAAATGAACAAGAATTATTTTGGATTATCGATGGTGATTTAAAAGGAAATCGTAGTGCTAATGGTTTATTTGTTAATGGAAATAAATCTTTATCCCATGAATTAAAATCAGGAGATAGAATTACTATTGGGGGAAATGACGTTGAACTTATCTATTCCATTTCTTGCTCTAATAGTGATGAAGAAATAACCATTCCTCAAACTTATTTAATGGAAAATTATGGTAATAATGATGATAATGATACTATTTATAAAGAAACACAATGGAAGACTACTTTAGCCTCAAAAGAAGAACAAGAAAATTTTTTTATTCAAGAAATACTTTTCATTTTACATAATCAAGATACTAAATTAAATTGCCCTATTTTTATTATTAATTTAGAAGAAAAAATAACTTATACTAATAGTTTTTTTAGAGATAAATTTCCAAATTTTAGAGAAGAGTTTAAGACTAATCTTTTTGTCAAAAATCTTTGGGAAGAATTAAAAAATGCAGGTAAAGATTTTTGTGTCAGAGAAATAAAGTATAAAGATGAAAATTATACCCAATATGCTCATTATATTGAAGATAAAAGTCAAATTAAAAGTTACATTTTTTCCTTCAGTCAGCGAGATAAAGTTGAAAAAGCATTGAGAGAAAATGAAGAAAAATATCGTGCAGTAGTTCGTCAAATTTCTGAAGGAATTATTTTAGTTGATCCTGTTACTAAACATATTATTGAAGCTAATCAAGCCTATTGTAGTTTAATTGGCTATTCTAATCAAGAAAGTCTCTCTATAAAATTATATGATTTAGTGGCGGCCGATGCAGATATTATTGATAGTATCGTCAAAAAAGTCCAAAAAAATCGCCTTAATTTAACTCAAGAATCTATCCATCGCGATCATAACGGAAGTTTAATTCATGTAGAAGTTAATATTAGTACCATTTATTATAGTGCCAAAGAATTTATTTGTTTTGCTGTTCGTGATATTACTGAAAGAAAATTAGCTGAGGAAATGTTACGTTATCAAGCCTGTCACGATTTATTGACAGAATTAGGCAATCGTAACTTATTCAATGAACAATTATATAAGGCCATCGCCCGTGCCGAAAGATATAAATCTCAATTTGGAATTATGTTTATCGACTTAGATAGATTTAAGAATATTAATGACACATTAGGTCATGATATAGGAGATAAATTTTTACAGGCTGTGGCACAAAGACTCAAACAATGTTTACGAAGTGCTGACTTAATCGCTCGTTGGGGGGGAGATGAATTTACAATTTTACTATCAGAAATCAAACACCCCGATGATGTTTCCATTGTCGCTGAGAGAATTTTCTACTCTCTTACAAAACCTTTTCAAGTTATGGAATATCAAATATATGGGCATTTAAGCATTGGTATTGCCATTTATCCCCAAGACGGAAACACCTTAGATATTTTACTCAAAAACGCTGATATAGCCTTATATCGAATGAAAGATCAAGGAGGTAATGACTATCAATATTATAACCCTTCTATGAACCAGAAAAAAACTGAATTATTGCGCATGGAAGCATACTTATACGAAGCTATTAAAAATAATCAACTTGAATTATATTATCAACCACAAATCAACGTCAAAACTGGGAAAATAGTAGGCATGGAAGCCTTAATTCGTTGGCAACATCCAATTTTAGGTAGAGTGTCACCTGCTCAATTTATTCCCATAGCCGAACAAACAGGCTTAATAAAATCTATCGGTGAATGGGTATTATTTACCGCTTGTCAACAGAATAAAAAATGGCAAAATTAAGGTTTACCACCCTTAAAAATAGCCGTCAATTTATCCCCTCGACAATTTCAACAACAAAATTTAGTTACTCGTTTCAGGGATATATTAAAACAAACAGAATTAAATCCTCAATATTTAGAATTAGAGATAACAGAAAGCAGTATTATAGAACATCCCGACTTAACAAAACATATACTTAATCAATTAATAGACTTAGGAATTTCTATTTCTATGGATGATTTTGGTTCTGGTTATTCTTCTTTAGGATACCTCAAAAAATTTCCTTTTAACAAAATAAAAATAGACCAAAGTTTTGTTCGAGAATTAAAAAATGAACCAGAAGATTTAGCTATTATTTCCGCCGTTATTACTTTAGGAAAAGGCTTTAATTTAGAAGTAGTAGCAGAAGGAATTGAAACGTTAGAACAATTAAAGTTATTAAAAGAATTACAGTGTGACATGATGCAAGGATATTATTTCAGTCACCCTTTACCTGTAGAAGAGGCCACTAATTTTATTGAATCTATCTCTCAACAAGAATTATCTTTTTAGTATTAATCTGTATCAAATTAAGCCCCAGGAAAACATTTTCTTAAGAAATTTATGGCCACGCTAGAAGTATCTTTTTGAGCCAATTCTAAAGATTCCGTGACGATTTTTGTCATCTCTATATCAGGAAAATAAAGACTATTATTTGCTATAACATAATTACCTATTTCTAAATGATAAATAAGAAGTTGATTTTTTTTATAAATCCAAACTTCAGGAATTTTATAAGGAAGATAATCATTAATATCAGTATAGCTAGTGACATCAATTTCTAACACTAAATCTGGAGAAGGTTCATTATCCCAATCAATACGATCTTTTCCTACCGCTACTTGCCAATTATGGATATAAAAACTATAATCAGGCTCAATACCGCTTATTTCAGGTAAACTCATGGTCATAGGAGTAAACGCTTCATATTTTTTTCCGAAATAATCCAGTAATACTTTGATTATATCAGCGATAAGATTAGCTTCTAGTCCATGTTTAGGTAAAGGTGACATTAATAATATTTCTCCGTCTCTATATTTAATCCGTGGGTTAGCTTTTTCTCCTCTTTGCTTTATTAATATTTCATAGTCTTTCCATTGTCCAAGAGTTTTAACAAATGTACCAGCAGATAAAGTTAGTTTTTGGGGAGTAACAACGGTAATCATAATGAGTAATGAGTAATAAGTAATGAAGAATTAAACTAAGCTTTTTACACTGGCTAAAAAAATATAGTTGGCTAAGGGCATAATTTGATCAAAAAACTACTGCCCTGTGGTCCTTTAAATCTTAAACTCGATTTAGCCAATTAATCACATCCTCAAAAGATTTAAAATCAAATAAATTTTCTGCCAATAATTCTAATTCCTCAATAGCTAAAATTTTGAGCCGAGATTTAAGATTCTCCGAAACTTCCCCAAAACGCTTTCTCAATTGACGAGTGATTAAGGCGATTGCTTCTAATTTTTCACCTTGTCGAAGTCCTTGTTGAAGTCCTTGTTGAAGTCCTTGTTGAAGTCCTTGTTGAAGTCCTAACTCAAGCCCCTCTGCAACCCCTTCTCTAATAATTCTTCGATAGGTGACAGACTCTTTTAAAATATCATCGTGTAAATACATTTTGATTAATTCCTCCGAATAATTAATACCAGCTAATAACTCCACACAAGCGGCGATGTTACTTTTTTGTCTTATATCCTTTATATTAGATACCTTTTCGGCCACCTGAGATAATAATACTTCGGGTTCTTTGCTATGAGCTAAAACCGCTAATGGTAATAATTCAGGTATTTCTAACAAAGGCTGTGCGTCACATTCCCAAATTCTGACTACTCGATAAGAATGAGTTGTCTTACCTACATGAAAACTATCTTCAAATACTTTTGGAGAAGTATCAGGGCGTAAGAAAATTATTACTTGTTCAATTTCGTAATTTTGTTGATAAAGTTTATAGATTCTGTAAAGTCGTACCCAATAATCCAACATTCTTAAAGGTAAAGGAGGATCTGATTTAGGCGCAGTTTGAAATTCTAAATGAATAATTTTTTGTCCTACTTGCAAAAAGAAGACACCATCTGCTCTAATGGGTTCAACATTTAATTCACTATTTAACATTTTTATCGGTTCGTCTATTGGGCGATCGAATAACCAAGTTAAAATTGGTTTTGTGTATTGATCAATTACGAATTTTAAAATGCTATCATAACTCATTTTTCACTTAAATTACACCTCAGAATAAATATGATTTTATCAAATATTTTAAAAAGAAAAATTAAACTTAAATAACAATAAAATCACCAAAAACAAAGAAAGTAATCAAAATTTACAAAATAGTACCGTCTCATGATAAGATTTGTAACAGTAATTTCCAGAGAATCTAGCACTCAAAGTGATTAACTCCGACTCTACTCCTATGACAATCATCCCTCAAACTACTGAAGTTGAGAATAATGCACCAGAAAGAAAAGAAGATTCCATGAAAGAGTTTTATCAACTCCGTAATAATCTTTTGCTAGGTACTATTGTAGTTGCTTTCTTCTGCTTTATTTTAGTTTGGTATTTTTATAACTTAAATATGAGCCTAAATTACTTATTAGGGGCTTGTTTTAGCTTAGTATATGTGAGGATGTTAGCACGGGAAGTAGAACAAGTAGGAACGTCAAAAAAACGTATTGGCGGTACACGACTTGCTATATTTATCGGTTTAATTATTGTTGCGACTCAAAGGGAACAATTACAAGTGATTCCGATTTTTCTCGGTTTCATGACTTACAAAGCCACTATTCTTTTTTATATTTTACCCCGTAGTTTTTTGGGGAATCTAAATAAATCAGAAAAAAATGGCTAATTTTATGATAAATTGTCAAAGATTCCTAAAATCAGGAAAAATCTTGTTCAATGGAACTTGCAAATACAATAAACTTACTCAACTCTGTTAACTTAGCTGCCATCGAAGTTGGCGAACACTTTTACTGGGAGATCGGTAAATACAAAGTACACGGACAAGTATTTCTCGTCTCTTGGTTCGTAATCGGTGTTCTCATTCTTCTTTCCTTCGCAGCTACTCGAAATGTCCAAAGAATTCCGACGGGGTTCCAAAATTTTATGGAATACGTCCTTGATTTCTTGCGTGGTTTAGCTAAAGATCAAATCGGTGAAAAAGAATATCGCCCTTGGGTACCTTTTATCGGCACATTATTCTTATTTATATTTGTGTCTAACTGGTCTGGTGCTTTAATTCCTTGGAAGTTGATCGAAATCCCCGAAGGAGAATTGTCCGCTCCTACTGTTGACATCAACACCACCGTAGCATTTGCGTTATTAACATCCTTAGCTTATTTTTATGCGGGGATAAGCAAAAAAGGCTTAGGCTACTTTGCTGACTATGCTCAACCTTCCCCTATCATGGTGCCTTTCCGTGCCATAGAAGACTTTACTCGCCCTCTTTCCCTAAGTTTCCGTTTATTCGGTAACATCTTAGCGGACGAATTGGCAGTAGGGGTATTGGTTTTATTAGTGCCTTTAATTGTTCCTTTACCCTTGATGATCTTAGGTTTATTTACCAGTGCCATCCAAGCGTTAATCTTCGCTACCTTAGCGGCATCCTATATCGGAGAGGCGATGGAAAGTCACGGAGAAGAACATCACGAATAAGCAGGTTGGGTTGAGAAACCAAACCGAACAGAATCTCGAGCAAAATTTGATGTTAAAACCTAAGTCAGAAAAATCAGAAAACTGACTATCATAAAAACCCAAAATATAGTTAAATACTTTTTGGGATGAAATTAATGACCATTGTGTGATTAACTATCATAAGAGAAAGATTACTCAATTCCTTCTCTGATCAAAACCAAGAAACTAAATTTTTTGTTGTAATAAATTAATTAAAAGGAAAAAGAAAGAATTATGGATTCATCTTTAGTAACTGCTGCTTCTGTTGTTGCCGCCGGTTTAGCTGTAGGTTTAGGTGCAATAGGACCTGGTATTGGTCAAGGTACTGCCGCCGGTCAAGCAGTAGAAGGTATTGCCCGCCAACCCGAAGCAGAAGGTAAAATTCGTGCTACCTTACTTCTTAGTTTAGCGTTCATGGAAGCGTTAACTATTTACGGTTTAGTTATCGCTTTAATCTTATTGTTTGCTAATCCTTTCGCCTAATAATTAAGTTAATTAGATCTAGGATAACCTAAAGCAAAAATTCAGGTATTAGGTTTTAGGTTTTTCCCTTGGAAAATCTCTATGGCCTAAAGCCTAAGTACTGAATAAAATAAACAATTGCAGTAATATTTCTAAGCATAATTGCAGATTAGAAAAACGGAACAAATAAATTCTGCCCCTAAGTCAAATTATGATGACACAATGGATTTTATTGGCGGTTGAAACCGCAGAAGGGGGATTGTTTGATTTTGATGCCACGTTGCCTTTAATGGCAATTCAGTTTTTACTATTGGCAACAATACTCAACGCCCTGTTATAC
>NZ_VRZC01000063.1 GCF_016743215.1 Geminocystis sp. GBBB08 | reverse complement strand
GTGTTATTAGTGTTTTCCCAAGAAGTAATTTCATCAAAAAGTCGATTCATTTGACGATGTAAACTGCTAATATCTGATAAAGGATAAAAACGAACTAAAGACATAATTTTTCCTCCTTATAAATTATTTAAGCAAGAATTATTTAACTTTTATTGTTATTCTGATAATGCCATGAATTTTATAAGCTTAGTAGAGGGAAAACCGAATTAATTGGGTAGGATTACTGGTATAAGTAACAAGACTCTAATTTAAAGTTGTTCCTCAAAATGTAGAACAAGTAACCACAAAATTTAACATTTAGAATTTAAAATGAAGATTTTACCATTGCATCCTTACCTATAGCCCATTGCCTATTACTCATTGCCCATTGCATCGTTGCCGTGACTTGTTACAGAAGTGTAATGGGTATTTATTCCTTTAAGATAATTAAGTAACATGATGTAGTTTACTCGAAACTTGATTTTTTTTCAATGCGTTAATTAACCTTACCCCTTGATGACGATATACATTTACAGGCAAAACTTGGGGTATATTTTCCATTGTTTCCCTTGCCATTTTTAACGAACAACCTGTAATTCTTGCGATCGCATTTGTACCTTCAAAAATACCTATATCTGACTTCACCGAAGTAATTTCTATTTGCCACTGTTTTGGTTTAATTTTTCCTTGTTCAATGCTTTTTAAACTTTCAATAGTAGCCAAAACAATTAAGCGATCGCCGATAGCTAAAAGTATATCATCAGAAGGCATCAAAATTTGGTTATAACTACCATTACCACAATAAAAAAGGGGAATAACTCCGTATCCATAGGCGATGTCAGACAATAATAAATTATGTAAAGTATCATCGGAAGTAATTTGATATTCCGTCACTAAAATAGTTTGTTGCTCAAAACGATATAATTCCAGTATATTTTCTCCAAAAGCCGCCCCAGTAAAAGCTTCCGCTGCCACTTCATAGGCACTAATAACAGAAGCATGGGGTAATAATTGAGTTAAATTATCACTAAAACCATCACCATTAGTACGAATAACAATGTTAAGATGAGGGTTAAAATTTTGTGCCATTAAAGCAACTTCAAGATTGAGAATATCATCATCAGTAACAATAATAATGCTTTTAGCTTTATCTAAATTTGCTAAAGGAAGACTATCTTGTAACTTACCAACAATAAGAGGAAAATTTGACAAATTAGAAATTTCACTATTAGAGTTAAAAGTAATAGCTAAAACAAATTGTTTTAAATTTTGGAGTTGTTCAGCTATTTGTTGTCCTACTCTTCCAAAACCGGCAATAACAATATGATTTTCTGTAGGAATCGCAGGTTTTTTGGTAGTAAATTGAAATTGAGAAGATAATAAAGCCTGTGTTAATAAAGCATATAATACCCCTACAAAAGCTGTACCTGTTAAAGTTAAACCAAGACTAAAAAATTGTAGCCATTCGGGGATATAATCTATAGGTTCAAAACTATCAAATAAATCAGAATATCCTCCTAATAATAAAATAGCAGTTACATAAAAAGATGATAAAATACTAGAATTATCATAATAATGTTTAAATAATAAAGTACCAGTAATTAATAAAATTAACGTTATCAAAGAAGAAAAAATGACTACTCCTTTAACTTGTTGTTGCTGATTTAATGACCAAAAATTTTTAAAATATTTAATACATATCTCTTTAACTTTTTCTATAAAACTAAGTAAATTTCTAAGGAAAGATTGATGAGTCATTCTACCGTTAATATTTTGAGAAGAAAGACGAAAATGATCTTCTGTTTCGACATAAATAATAGTATCTTGGGGTAAAATTTTAGTATAAGGATTCCACTGATTAAAAGTAGATGACACAGATTTTGATGGTTGATAATGACTCAAAATACGACGACTACGACTATTTAATTCAGATAAAGAATCATAATTACACCAAGGATGAGATTGCTTAATTTTAACCTTACTAATTCTAATTTTTTGTTCCTCTAAACTGAAAAAACCTAATATGTCTTCTCCCAACGCTGATAAAGCATAGGCATTAGCTGGTAGTTGTGTCGGTTCGTAAGCAATAAAGTTACCTAATTGTTGACTCAATAAATTATTCAAATTCTTTTGTGCCGATCTCATTACCAGTCTCGTTTTTTGGTTTAATTGTCTAATGGCTATAGAAGTGGCAACATTAACCTTTTCTGATGTAGTGACAATCAAAGCCGCTCGACATTCTTCGATGTTAGTTTGTAATAATATATTTTTATTACTACAATCACCAATAATTAATAAGTCAATAAGAGGTAATAAATCCTTAATTTCGTCATCTGGAGGGGCATTTTTTTCAATAACCACAACTTTCACCCCAAATTTTTTTAGGGCGATAACGCAATTTTTCCCTAAACTTCCCAATCCGCAAACTAAAAAAGAATCTAACACCATTAATAATTCAAAACTCACAGTTAATCATTACCATAACAATTAAAAATTAAGATTAGATTAACATTTAATAAATATTATTTAAAATATAGTAATCCTAAATCATTGGTAAATAATTAAAGATTAAAAAATAAATCTATAAATCTATAAATCTATAAATCTTACTATACCTAAAAGCCGATAGCTAACACCTATAAAAAATTTTACAACTCCCATAGTAGGTATTTATTTAGATAGTAAATTATTAACTATTAATCATCAATTTACTATTATCCCCCATGGCAATTATACTGCGGTTTCTCTCAAATAAAATAGCCCCAATTTTGACAAAATGTTCAGAATGTTTTTTAATATATTCTTGAGCATTATATTCTATTCTATTGGCAATAAATTGATAAATTTGATCAGTAAAATGACTGTTATTCTCTCGATCAAAACTCTTTAAAATTTGTAACGCTGACTCTGTTGTTTCTGCTGTGAATATTTGTTTAATAATATTATTTGGCAACTCAAGATTAGCACTAATTGCTGTTAAAATTTCTAATCTAGCATCAGCTAAATGATGGTGAGTATGAAAAATATTTCCTGCCAATTTAATTAATTTACCGTGATAACCTAACAAAATAACTGAATTAAGTTTAGCTACAGATGCACTAACTAACATCGAACCTAACCAGTTAGCTGTCTTAATTAATTGTTCAGAATTAAAACCTAATTTTACTGCTAAATCTAAGCCATTTTCACCAATACTAAATACTAAATTATCAAAAATTTTCGCCTTTTCAATTAATTCTTGCTGATATAATTCTAATTGTTCTTTACTGGTTAAAGGTTGCGAAATTCCTGTCGTGCCTAATAATGACAAACCGTCTATAACACCAAAGGCAGAATTAGAAGTGCGTTGAGCAAGTTTTTTCCCTTCAGGCAAAATAATTTTTACTTCCACAATAGCAGTAATGTTTAAATTGTCTAATAAATTTTTTTCTAATAATTTTTGAGCATAAGAATAAATGGCAGATTTTCCTTCTAAATTAACAATTTTACCAATGCCTTCTCCTCCTTCAATTATTAACTTAGTTTCAGTATTCGGTGTTAAAGTTACGATCGCCCATATAGGAGTATCACGAGTTAAATCTAAATTATCTCCGGGAGCGGATCTAGTAATAGCTAAGGCTTGATTATAATTTATTTTGGCGATTTGTTCAATATTAATAGTAGCAAATTTAGCTGGTTTAATTAAGTCAATTATTACTTGATTTTGTTGATAATTATTTTGTAAATATTGCAAAGCAGATACGGCTGAAGCGGTAGCAAAAACTGGTAAAGTATAGCCATAGTTGATCATAAAATAACTGTGTGTAATCTAAGACGTGTTTAACTGACATTTTTTATTAATTCTTAACAAGAGGTTTAAATCCCTTGTTTTGACTTTTCTCTTTTCCCTTTTCCCTTCCTTCACCAGACGACTTAAATGCTTTCCTAGCTTATCCATAGAATGAATATTTAAAAGGCGAACATTAGCTAAAATATGGATAAACTTAGATATTTTACTTCTGAGACTATTAGAATAATCATCAACTTTCAAAAATTCATTTTTAATATATGGAAAAACTTAGCTTAATTTTCAAGATGAAAAGGTATAATAACTACTTATTTTTTCTAGGAATTTTTTTTATATCCTTAGCTTTTGTGTTAAGACAGATTAATGATAATAGCAGCATTTTAATTATCATAATTGCTACTGTTGGTATTTTCTTGGTTATTAGCGGTATCAGTATTTTTCTCTATACTAATAAAGGTTTTTTTAGTAAAAGAGGTGTAGAAGTTGGCACGAATGCTATTATCTCTACTTTTGCTTTATTATTAATCTTAAGTTTAGTGAATTTTTTAGCCATAAAATACTCCATAAAATTAGATTTAACTGAAAACAATATTTATACTCTTTCCCCTCAATCTCAACAATTAATGACTAATTTAAGTCAACCTTTGAAGGTATATGTTTTTGACTCCCCTCCTAATGATTTTGATCGCAAATTATTACAAGATTATGGTAGAAAAAATGATCAATTTCAATATCAATTTGTTGATCCTCAAGTTAATATTAACTTAGCACAAAAATTTAATGTGACTCGTCTTGGAGATGTTTATATAGAGTATGATAATAAACAACAATTAGTACAAACTATATCTCCTGATAATCGTCTTTCAGAAATAAAATTAACCAATGCCATCGCTAAAATTCAACAAACAACCCAACGGATAATTTATATTTTACAAGGTCATGGGGAGTCTGCCATGGAAGAAGGACAAGTTAGTTTATCTCAAGCCATCATCAGATTAAAAGATAAAGGTTATATAGTCTATCCTCTAACTCTGGCAACTTCTCCATTAATTCCTCCTGATGCCAATGTCGTGATAATTAGCAACCCGGAGAAAGAATTATTAGAAGGAGAGATAAATATTCTTCAAAAATATGTCGATAATGGTGGTAGTTTATTAGTGATGTATAATGCTGGAAGTAATGTTAATCTGGATAAAATTTTGACAAAATGGGGAGTTAAATTTGATGAAAGATTAGTTGTTGACGCTTCAGGCACAGGAGAAACTTTCGGTTTAGGTCCTTCTATTACTATAATTGTTGATTATGGAGTCCATCCTATCACTCAAAATTTTGGTAATGGTATGAGTTTGTTTCCTTGGGCAAGACCAATCATAACCGAAACTGTGAAAGATGTCACCCTAACGCCCATTTTAATTACTAATAGCCTATCATGGGGGGAAAAAAACCCTGAAGGTGAAAATGTAGAATTAGATTCTAAAGTTGACTTACCCGGACCATTAAATATAGGAGTAGCATTAGCTAAAAAAAATCATCTAAAAGACACTTCTAAGGCTCAAGAAGATAACTTAAACGATAAAAATGATAAAAGTATTAAAAATCAGGAAAACAAAGCATTAAAAGAAGAATCTAGAGAAAAAAATGATAGTGATTTACCCTTACCACCAACCATGAAAACTCCTTCAGAGGAAAAAAATAACAGTCAAATAACATCAAAATCGCTACCGGAGGAAACAAGAATGGTAGTTATCGGTAATGCTAACTTTGCTACAGATGGTTGGTTTCAACAACAATTAAACGGTGACTTATTTGTCAATACGGTGGGATGGTTAGCATCGGAGGAAAATTCAACTTTATCTATTAGCCCAAAAGAGCCAACTAATCGTAGAATTAATCTTAGTACTTTTCAAGCAGGTTTAATTGGTTGGTTAGCTTTATTCATTATTCCGGGATTAGCTTTTTCTGCATCTATGGTTACATGGTGGCAAAGAAGTCGATAACAATGGGGAATTTAGAATTTAGAATTTAGAATTACAGGCAAGATGCCTGTTTTACCACCCCATCACTATTAACTATCAACTATTAACTATTAACTATTTTAATTCCAATTTAAAGATTCTATTTCACCCCAAATATGACCATTTTTAGGAATTTTTAAGGGAAAATAGTTTAATAAATCTTCTACTAAAGCAATGGAAGTTGAATCAGGATAATGAGTAGAAGCTAAACTGATAGATTTGATGCCATTACTTTTTTTTTGCAATAAAATTGTAAATTGCCAATCATAATATTTTATTCTCACATTTCGACAATCAAAACCTGCTAAGATTAAATGATAAACTAAATGTAAAGGGGTGAAAATATTTGGATGTCCAATCATTAAAGGGCATAATGAAGAAGGTACAGTAACTGCTAATATACCATCTTCTTTCAAATCTTGATATATTTTGTCTAAAAAAGTACCTATATTTCTTTGATGTTCTAATACATGACTACACCAAATAGCATCAAATTTTTGAGGGAAAGAAACATCTAAATAATCTCCTACATAATCAGCTTCAAAATCTGCTGACATTTCGATAGTTGTGACATTTTTACCTAAAAAAGAAAATAGTCTTGCACTTGTACCATTACGAGAACCAATATCTAAAACATCATTAAATTCATAGTCTGTAATTAATTTTGCTAATCCTAAATGACTATATAATAATTTTTCTTCAAAAATATTTTCTTTATTTATTACTTTAATAAAAGTATGAGGATAAACATTAAATGGTTTAATTTCTACTTGAAACGTATCATTTTTGGACATAAAGTATCTTGAATCTTTGTCATCGATTTCTGAGCGAAATTTAGTACCTAATTTATCAAGAATATTTTGTTGTTTTTGACGGATATTTTCCAAATCTCTGGCAAGTTTTTCAAGCTCTTTATTACGAGAAACTAAAAAAGAAAGATAGGGAATTTTTACATTTAATAAAAACTTATCTATTTTCTCCTTAAATAATTGTTTCATTATGGTTAAATTTATAGATAAATCATCTATATTAGAGGATATAGCAATTTTAAATCATTTGTGTAAATTGAAACATTATTTTCGGTAAGTAATTGTTGATGACATGGAAAATAAGATACCAAGATTAAAAGATACTCTCAAAAAATATTGGGATTATGAGGATTTTCGACAACCTCAAGAAGAAATTATAAAAGCAATTTTGACAGGAAAAGATTGTCTAATTGTCATGCCAACGGGAGGAGGAAAATCTCTTTGTTTTCAGTTACCAGCGTTATTACAAGAAGGGTTAACTTTAGTTATTTCTCCTTTAGTAGCCTTAATGGAAAATCAAGTACAAGAATTACGAGAGAAAAATTTACCAGCCGGAATTTTACACAGCGAAGTGAATAAAGTTGATCGTAAAAATACCATTTCAGCGTTAGAATCACAACAATTAAGATTGCTTTATTTATCCCCAGAAACCTTATTTTCACCGCCAATCTGGGAAATAATTAGTAATCCTATCATCAAAATTAATGGTTTAATCTTAGACGAAGCTCACTGTTTAGCACAATGGGGAGAGTCTTTTCGCCCGGCTTATCGGCGTTTAGGCACTATTCGCCCATTCTTACTTAATTATAAACCATTAGATACCAAAATTTCTATCACCTGTTTTACAGCTACGGCAGATGTTAACACCCAAAAAATTATTATCGAATCCTTACAACTATCCAATCCTGAAAAATTTTTAATCAGTCCAAATCGTGATAATTTAAAGGTACAAGTAAAAACTATTTGGACACCAAGAGGAAGAAAACAAGAGTTAATTAAATATATTGAGAGAAAAAACTCAGAAAGTGGCTTAATTTATGTACGCACAAGAAAAGATAGCGAAGAATTAGCAAATTTACTCAATAAAGAAGGATATGACAATCAAGCCTATCACGGTGGGTTAAGAAGTGATATTCGCCGAAAAGTGGAATCTGATTGGCTAACGGAGAGAATAAAATTCGTAGTTTGTACTTGTGCTTTTGGTATGGGTATAAATAAAAGTAACTTACGATGGATTTTTCATTACCAAGCACCGTTATTATTATCAGAATATATCCAAGAAATTGGGAGAGGTGGCAGAGACGGAAAACTTACGGAAGTTATAACCTTGATTAGTGAAGCTAGTGGTTGGTTGAATCCAGAAGATAAAAATAGAAGAGAGTATTTTTTAAACCAACAAATCAAACTCTATCAACAAGCCGAAAGATTTTTAAGAGAAATACCAACAGAGGGAAATATTGAAGAATTATCGAAAAAAATTAATAACCCTAACTATCAACTATATTTATCCATTTTAAATAGTAGCCAACAATTGCGATGGATTGATCCTTATAATTATCATTTAACCCCTTCAAAAACTCATCAATCAATAAAATTGCTGATAAATAGACAAAAAAAATTGATTCAACAAACCCATGAATATTTAACCACTAAAATATGTCGTTGGAGTTTTTTATTATCAGCTTTTGGCTTTTCTCCTTCGACAAATTTCCGTTGTGGTAAATGCGATAATTGCCTGAAGTTAATTAGGAATTAAGAATTAGGAATTAAGAATTAGGAATTAACAATTAAAATCTCTCCTAGTCATAAGAGTCATAAGAGTCTCCTTACTTAAATTAAAGTGGTGCAACTTCGATGATAATTTGTGCGCTAACTTCTGCGTGAAGTTTAATATCAGTGGGATATTTGCCAATTTTTTTGATTTCAGGTAAAGTAATAGCTTGACGCTCAATTTCTAAACCAGCATTTTGCTTGATAATATCAACAACTTCTTGAGTGGTGACTGTACCAAAGATAGCATCTTGTTCGCCCACTTGCTTACGAATGACAAAATTATTGATAGTTTGTAAAGCAGTTTTACGAGATTTAGCTTCTTCTAAAATCGCTAATAAACGTAATCTTTCTTTTTCTCTTCTTTGGTCAACTTGACGTAAAATACCTTCAGTTACTAATACTCCAAAACCTTGAGGCACGAGATAGTTACGAGCGTAACCTGGTGCAACATCAACTAAATCGCCTCTTTTACCTAATTTGTTAACATCTTTATTTAACAATAATTGTAGTCTTTTTGCCATTTTTTTTACCTCTATTCAATAGAAAATTTTTTATAGTTAGCATATTTAGTCACAAACCACCATTATACCAGAATAGTTAATAGTTGAATTGATGCGCAAACTTAAAAATTTAAAAACATTTTGTACTTTTCTTTGCGCCTTTGCGTCTTTGCGAGAAACATTCTATTGATAATTGTGGAAATAAACCTGACATAAAAGAATAAATTTATCTGATAGAAGCAGAATTACCTTTTGCCTAAATATGATAAAAAATCTAATGATTAACATCTAAAAATAGTTTGATTTTTTTTGCTAATTCTGTGTGAAGTTGATGACTGGCTTTATAGGCTAAATAATGGGCGAGGGGAATTTTACCTAATAAACTTAAGTCACCAATAAAGTCTAATAGTTTATGTCTGACGGCTTCATTTTCAAATCTCAAAGGCGGATTTAACCAACCATTTTTATCGCAGACTAAGGCGTTTTCTAAACTACCCCCTTTAATTAAACCAGCTTTTTGTAATTGTTCAATTTGATCGGCAAAACCGAAAGTACGAGCAGGTGCGATCGCTGTTACAAAACTTTCTCTTTGAGGATACCAACTATACCATTGATTTTCTAAGACAAGATAAGGATAGTCAACACCATAACTGAATTTGATTTCTGAGGAAGGAAAGGCAACACAAAAAGCATCATCTTTTCTCACCCAAATAGCTTCAGTAATAATGCCAGTTGAAGACTCAAAAGGCTTACGAGAAATATCGTCAAGCTGATTTACCCAATTTTGTGCAGAACCATCTAACAAAGGAACTTCATTGCCGTTAATCTCAATTTGAGCATCATCAATACCACAAGCCACCAAAGACGCTAATAAATGTTCGACAGTCCTGATTTTAGCATCTCCGTTACTCAATTCTGTCGATAAAGTAGTGGTAGCAATGGAGTCAATAGTAGCAGGAATAATTGGTTTATTTGGTAAATCTACTCTCATAAAATAGCGCCCTTTTCCTTTTTCTGCAGGAGAAATTTTCACGGTAGTTTTTTTTCCTGAATGAAGCCCAATACCTGATAATTGAAATGGTGTAAACATTAATGTCAAGTTGTTATTGCCTATGTGATTAATTGATTATAGTATTTTTCAAGTTTAAACTATTTTAGTTAATGGTCAATTATTTAGCTAAAATAAGTTATTATTAGAGTTATCAAATAGATAGTAATAAGAAGCAAAATTTATTAAAAACTTATGAACTTCTTTTAAAGTTAGAAAACTAAGCACTTGACGCATTTAACTTAGTGTTTTTATTAATTCCTAACAAGGGGTTTAAACCCTTTGCCTTGACTCAAACGTTTATCGGTTGCCTCTTCCCTCTTCCCTACCCTAAAGGTTCAACTTAGATGCAAACCAGCTTATAATAAAATTCATCTTGATCATTTGTCAACTCATAGCGATTAAAATTAAGCAAAGATATATCTAAAGGAGGTTTAATTATACTTAATTTTAGATTTTTAGAAGTTGCTAATTTTTGACAAGGAATAAAAGTAAGATGTTTTCTTTTTTGCTTTTTCTTTTGAATTTTTTTAGTTTGTTTTGTCATCACTAATTTTTAGGAGTTATTGTTTTATTTTTTTTAATATTGATTCGTATTAATCTCCCTAATTATGTGATGCTGTTTGCCAAAATTATACCTTGACGACAAGGTAAGGTTAAATATAAATTTGTTATAGAATTTGTTTCTTTTAATTGATAAACTCCTTCACCAAATACTATTCGATAAGGTAAAGAAGATGATATATTTTTAATAACTATACTCGATGATATTATATTACTATTAACGGCGATAATTACTGTCTCTTGATCAAGATTACGACTAAAAGCATAAACCCCATTTTGGGCGGATAACATTTGATAGTCACCTGTGCGTAAAGCAGAATATTGATGGCGTAAGTGAATTAAGTCTTGATGATATTTTAATAAGTCTAAATTCCAATATTGTTGAGAAGGAAAACTTCTACGACAATCAGGATCTAATCCACCTTCTAATCCTACTTCATCACCATAGTAAATGCTAGGGGCTCCTGGAAATGTTAATAATAGTAAAGTTGATAATTTTACTGTATTTATATCTCCTCCAGCGATAGTTAAAAGTCTAGCAGTATCATGACTAGCTAATAAGTTTAATTGAGTTAAAGTAATTTCCCAAGGATATAATTGCAATAATTCTTGGATTTTTACTTGATATTCCTCGGCGGATAAAGGGGGATAAGGTTCGTAGGTTGGTTTGTCAACATATTGTCGTAAAATGCGATCTACTCCGACAAAAGCCATAGTTGATTCCGTGAAAAGATAATTCATTACCCCATCAAATTGAGTGCCATCTAACCATTGACGGGCATCTACCCAAATTTCTCCGACAATATACGCTTCTGGGTTAATAGCTTTAATCCGGCTACGAAATTCCTGCCAAAAACCTTTTGTCTGCACTTCATTAGGCACATCTAAACGCCAACCATCAATACCCTGTTGAATCCAATATTCTCCCACCTGCATAATATATTCTTTTACTTGAGGATTATCATGGTTAAATTGCGGTAAAGCTCGATTATTCACCCAACTTACATAATTGGCAGGTTGAGAACCATCATAAGGGGCAAGAGGCCAATTTTCAATTTTAAACCAATCTAACCAAGGAGAATGAGGACCATTTTCGAGAATATCGTTAAAATAAAAAAAACCTCTGCCTACATGATTAAAAACTCCGTCTAATACTACCTTAATATTGCGATCATGAGCTTGTTTGAGAAATTCTTGAAAAGCAAAGTTACCCCCTAATAAAGGGTCAATTTGATAGTAGTCTTGAGTATGATAACGATGATTGCAGGTTGACTGAAAAATGGGAGTGAAATAAATAGCATTAATACCTAAATCTTGTAAATAATCCAGTTTGTCAATAATGCCCCAGAAGTTACCACCTTTATATTTTTGAGGAGTCGGCATTACTTCCCAAGTCTCTAAATTTGATGATTGCCAATAACCTGGGTAATTAATCTTAGGCTTACTTTGAGCAAAGCGATCAGGAAATATTTGATAGAAAACGGCATCTTTAACCCATTGTGGAGTTTGAAAATTTGTCATATTTATTTAACGATTAACGATTAACGATTAACGATTAACGATTAACCATCCATTACTTATTCTCTATACTTAATAACTAATAATAAACTAATTATCTTAATTTTGAGTAAGGTGAGTTAACTATGAAAATTGAATATAGCAAAATTCTTCTTTTAACTCTCTAGCCATTAAATTTTGTAGGGCTTCTTCAGCACTAATTTTCCCTTTTAATAATAAATAAACTTGGTAAGAAATAGGTACGGGAATGCTTTTTTTTTGGGCAAGTTTGATTAAAACATTAGTGGTATTAATTCCTTCGGCTGTGCCTTCCAAATGAGCTAAAATATCATCTAAATTTTTTCCTTGTGCTAAACCAATTCCTACCTGATAATTACGAGATAATGGGCTATCACAAGTTGCCAATAAGTCACCTAATCCTGATAAGCCGAAGAAAGTTTCTTTGGATGCACCTAAATAAGTGCCAACTCTAATCATCTCAGGTAATGCCCTTGTTAATAAAGCTGCTTTGGCATTTGTACCTAATTTTAAACCATCACATACCCCTGATGCGATCGCCATAACATTTTTTAATGTACCACCTAATTCTGTACCAAGGGGGTCATTATTGATATAGACTCGAAAAAAATCAGAAGCGAAAATATTTTGAATTAACTCCGCCGCCTTATTATCTTTACTAGAAACTACTGTTGCGGCGGGTAAATTATGATTAATTTCTTTGGATAAATTAGGACCACATAATACCACAATCGGATAAGAAGGAAAAGCCTCTTGCCAAATTTGTGAAGGAGTGTGGGTTGTCTCAAAATCTAAACCTTTTGTAGCGGTGACAATAATCGTATTTTCTTTTAATTTTATTTTGCGTAAATTGTCAATAATATCTCTAACTCCTTTTATGGATACTGCACAGATAATAATATCTGTAGATGTCACCATTGATTCTAAAGATTCTGATGATTGACGACACCAAATTCGATAATGATGATTAGAATGATCTAATAAATGAGCTAAAGTCATTCCCCAAGCACCAGCACCAAGTATAGTAATTTGAGGATTTTTGATCATGATTGTTCATTTTAAAATTAACTCAATGCCGTGAGAAGTCTCACCCTAAACTTTCTATCAAAAATCTAACATAAATTAGCTATTTATAAATCACGACTAACAAAAAAAATCGACACCAAAATGTTAGTAAAATAAATTAGAATATTTTTTAGAGTAAAAATAGCACAATGGAAACAATAAAAATTGGTATTATTGGCGGTAGTGGTTTATATAAAATGGAAGCCTTACAAGATGTGCAAGAAATTTCTCTTGATACTCCCTTTGGTAAACCCTCTGATAATTTTATCGTTGGCACTTTAGATAAAACAAAAGTCGTTTTTCTCGCCCGTCATGGCAAAAATCATCACTTTTTACCTACAGAATTACCTTTTAGAGCTAATATTTATGCCCTAAAACAATTAGGGGTCGAATATATCATATCAGCTTCTGCCGTTGGATCACTACAAGAACACATTAAACCCCTAGATTTAGTTATACCTGATCAATTTATCGATCGCACCAAAAATCGTGAATCAACTTTTTTCGGAGAAGGCATTGTAGCACATATCGGTTTCGGACATCCCGTTTGTAACAAACTAGGAGATATTATCGCCCAAGCCGTGAGAAATTTAGATTTTTCGGATATTGACTTACATCATGGTGGTACTTATGTATGTATGGAAGGTCCAGCATTTTCTACCATTGCGGAGTCTAACCTTTATCGTAGTTGGGGTGCGAGTATCATTGGCATGACAAACTTAACAGAAGCCAAACTGGCAAGAGAAGCGGAAATTGCTTACGCTACCCTAGCCTTAGTTACCGATTATGACTGTTGGAATCCTGAACATGAACACGTTACCGTTGAAACTGTGATTCAAAATTTACATCAAAATGCTGTTAATGCCCAAAAAGTGATTAGAGAAACGGTAAAATTAATCAAAGAAAAGCCTTTTATCAGTGATGCCCATTCAGCCTTAAAAACTGCTATTTTAACTCCTTTAGATACAGCACCTGTAAAAACTAAAGAAAAATTAGCACAAATTTTGCAAAAATACCTTTAATAATTAGGAATTAAATTTTTAGATTAAGTAGGGTGGGCAATACCCAAATTTATTCAAAATATTAACCCTATTGATTAAGTAACAATGTCAAATTAACGGTATATTTTTTTAAAGTTCGTAGTGACGACTTTAGCCGTTATAGATAGGTAACTACAAACTGATAAATTAATAAAAATTATAAAAAATGAAACTGAAAAATCTTTTTATTATCCTTCTAATTTGTGTTATTTCTTTTAATTTTCCCTTAAAAGTCGAAGCAAATATAGATTTTGAAACCGTAAATATAAGTTTAGGAAATACCCAAGGAGAATTAAAATTTATCCCTAATCAATTTGATTTTAAAGCAGGACAAAAATATAAATTAATTCTTGATAATCCTAGCCCTGAAAAACATTATTTTACAGCAAAAGACTTTGCTGATGCTAGTTGGACACAAAAAGTACAAGCTGGAAAAGTAGAAATAAAAGGGGCAATTCATGAATTAGAATTAAAGCCCGAAGGGAATGCCGAATGGGTATTTATCCCTGAAAAACAAGGTATTTATCAATTATATTGCTCTATTAAAGGCCATAAAGAAGCTGGAATGACAGGAAAAATTACCATTAATTAAAAATAAGTAATTTGTAGGAATTAATTATTTTTAGTAAAGTAATAAGGAATTTAAAATTAATTATCAAAAATATGAAAAACTTACGAGATTTACTGTTTAATCCAAATAAGAATAAGCGAGAAAACCATCCTAAAACAAAAGGACTACCTCCTCTGAAAAAAAGTCAGAAAGGGATAGAATTAAAAAACGAGGCGGAAATAGAAATAATGCGGATTTCGGGCAAAATAGTTGCTACCGTCTTAAAAGAAATTAGCGAAATAACTAAACCCGGGATGACAACGGCGGATTTAGATGATTATGCCGAAAAAAGAATTAGGGAAATGGGTGCGACTCCTAGCTTTAAAGGTTATCATGGTTTTCCCGCCTCTATTTGTGCCTGTATCAATGATGAAGTTGTACATGGTATTCCTAACCCTAAAAAAGTGATTCAAATGGGAGATATAGTTAAAATCGATACAGGTGCATTTTATCACGGTTTTCATGGCGATTCTTGCATTACGTTTCCTGTTGGGAAGGTAAAAAGAAGCACTGTTAAATTATTGGAAGTCGCTGAAACGGCTATGTATAAAGGTATTGAGCAGGTGAAAGCTGGTAAATACTTAATGGATATTGCTATCGCTATTCAAGATTATGTGGAAATAAATGGCTTCACGGTGGTAGAAAATTTTGTAGGGCATGGTGTCGGAAGGAACTTACACGAAGAGCCTTCAGTATTTAATACTCGCACAAAAGATTTACCTAATGTACAATTAAAAGCAGGAATGACACTAGCAATTGAGCCTATTATTAATGCAGGAAAAAAACACACTCGTACTTTAAAAGATCGTTGGACAGTTGTAACCGCCGACAAACAACTATCAGCACAGTTTGAGCATACGGTTTTAGTCACCAATAATGGCTATGAAATTTTAACCATGAGGAATTAACAATTCATGAATAAGCCATATCAACCGTTGCTATTAAAAATTATCCATAATCTGCAAGGATTTTTCGTTATTTTGGCGATCGCAACAGCTATTTGGACTTATAATACTTATGATGGACGTTGGGGAAAAATTTTTTTACCTGATTGGAAGGAAATTGAGGGTATTCATGGCACTTTTGGTTTATTCTCATTATTAATATTTCCCTTTTTTATTCTTTATGCTTTTCATCGAGGTGGGAAAAAATTAGTTCAAAATGATACTTTAAAACAATTAAAAGTTATTAATAAACCGATATGGTGGTACAGTCTTCATCGCCTTACTAATACTTTTAGTCTTTTTGCCTTAACTTTTGCTTTTTTTAGCGGAAAAATGATGGATGAAAAATGGTTGCCAAAAGGCGAGTTAAATCATTTTTGGTATTTTTTACATCTATATTCATTATTAGTTGTTGTTTTTACTATTGCTTTACATATTCTTATGAATGTCAAAATAGGTGGTTTTTCCCTCATTTTATCTATTCTTAATTACCAATGGCGAGAAAAGGATAATCCTCAATTATGGCTAAACAATATTAAAGATTTACGATTAAATTGGCACACTAAAATTACTGTAATAAAATTATTTATTATTAAAGAGTGGCAAAATTTAGCTTTACATTTTCAAATTTTAGAAAGCACTATTTTATTAATTATTCTCATTGCTTGGCTAAAATAAAAACGACTACCCTATCTATCAATAGTTATGACAAAATAAATTTAAAAGTAAGGCAATAATTGATAATTCCTAATTAACCATCATAAATTAATTAAAACTATGACACAAATTAACAATGTTTCTGATAAAAATGCTTTAATTACCGAAGCGACATCATTGATTATTACTAAAATTAAAGATGCCATCGCCAAAAATAATATTTGTACCATTGCTCTAGCAGGAGGTAATACACCTAAACCTATCTATGAAGCTATTGCCAAGACAGATTTACCTTGGGATAAAATTCATATATTCTGGGGTGATGAGCGTTATGTATTGCCGAATCATCCCGACAGTAACAAAAAAATGCCACGAGAGTCTTGGTTAGATAAGGTAGATTTTCCCGCCACGAATATTCATCCCATGCCAACAACCAGTAACAATCCTCAAGCTGATGCTGATAAACATAATCAACAATTACTTGACTTTTTTGGTATAACTTCCGGTTTTCCTACTTTTGATCTAATTTTACTTGGTATGGGTGATGATGGTCACACTGCTTCTCTTTTTCCTCATACTAAAGCCTTACTGATATGCGATCGCCTAATCACCGTGGGGAATAAAGAAGATAGCTTAAGATTAACTTTTACTGTACCATTGATTAATCAAGCAAATTGCGTTATTTTCTTGGTATCAGGTAGTAATAAACAAGAGGCTTTACAGCAGGTTTTTAGTGAAACAGGAGACAGTAATCAATATCCGAGTAAACTAATTAAACCTCAAGGAGAGTTAATCTGGTTTATAAGTAATTAGCAATTATAAATTATCAATTATTAATTTTTATGATTATTTGTCCTAGTTGTGGTGCTTTTATAGAAAATTATCTTAATAAATGTCCTGAGTGTGATTTTAATTTAGAAGAAAAACCTTTAGATTTTGGTAATGATGAAGGGGTGACAAATATTGTGACAGGGGTTGTTAGTGAATCAGAAATTATTACAGATATTATTACAGATTTGAAAGATATTGATAGTGTTGATGTAGAAGATTTTATGGTTAATCCTTCTTCCGTTGTTACTGACATAGTTAATAGCAACAAAACTCAGATTCAATCCAGAAAAGCCATTCTTACTCATGTGCAAACTAATGTTATCTTAGAAATTCCCCTCGAATTAACAGTAATTCATCTCGGTAAACCTAACGAAAAAAGCCCTCCTGATATTGATGTTTCTGGTTTTCCTAATTCTCAAATAGTTTCCCGTATTCATGCTGATATTATTCAAGACGGCGATAATTTTTATATTGAAGATACTGGTAGTGCTAACGGAACTTATATTAATCATACTCCTTTAGCCACTGGAAATCGTCACCGTTTAAAATCGGGCGATCGCATTGCCCTAGGAAAAGAAGACAAAGTTAGTTTTATTTTTAATTTAACTTAAGTAAGGTTAGTTGTTGGGAATCAGAAGGCTATAAAAATTAACGGTTTTAAGATAATATAAACACAAAAAAATACTCTAAGTTTACCATAAAATATATCTTGTATCTTCTAGTTTCGGCTCATGTTAGACATTAAGCAGTATTTATAGTCAAGTTGGTAATTACATTATGAATGGAGGTACGAAGCAATCCCAAAACCTCGATCACGAAGTGGTGTTGTGCGATCGCATCTGCAACTGATTAAGATAATGGTGTTAGTATTAAAAATAACATAGTTTTGGCAAATTTTATTATCTGATGATAGTTTTAGAGTTTAAATTAAAAGGTAATAATCAGCACTCGAACTCATCAATGTTCTAATTGTGGTATCAAATTGCACAGAGATCATAATTCAGCAATTAAGATACTAGCAAAAGGACTTGGACTAAATACGCGCTTAGCATAGCGAAATCAAAGCTTGGGGAGAGAACAACCTCTGTTTAAGTCGAGCAATCGGTTTAAATAAGTTGACTCGATGAACCAAGAATCCCATCGCATGACGGCATGGGAGTGTCAAAAAACCTCGATCGCCAAAGGTGGCGCTGTGCGATCGAACTCCTTATCATTGCGAGGGATAGAGGAATCTCTAAAACACTACCTGAGTTCGACAGAAAAAAACTGATGTAGGCAAGACAGGGAGGAGGGGGGTGAGAAGAAGATGGGGGAGATAGTTGTCCAAATGACTCAACATCTGAATTAAATTTGATAAATAATTATATAAAATCAAGTTTAATAATGTTTAAGTCTATTCTCTCCTAGTCGAATCGTCCCCTAGTCCTAAGCGTCTGACGTTTACCGATAATTTTATATCGAGATCAGGTAACACTACAATTATTTCAAAACTAGGTATCATAAAAAAAGTTTTTATTGACTATAATTAACTTAAGTTTATAGAGAACAATTAGTTATTAAAATCAAACTAAGATGAAAGTCAAAGCCATAATTCATAAAGCCGAAGAAGAAGGATATTGGGCAGAAGTTCCTATTTTTCATGGATGTTATACACAAGGTGAAACGATGGAAGAAGTTTTAGAAAACCTGAAAGAAGTTATCAGTTTATATGCAGAAGAAAAAAAGTAGCTATATTTCAAGCTACTGTTGAGATTTGTGTAAAGATCAAAATTAGAATTTACTTAGCCATTGTTGTAAATCTTCGATCGAATCCATATCAAATAAATCCTCTGCTAAGGTTTCTATATCCTCAATATTTAAGGCTTTTATTTGCATTTTTAAATTTTCATCAATTGCTCCTAATTTTCTTTTTTCCATGGTTCGTCATAATTAGCGTTTATTTCCGTCATAAAATAGTAATGTAGAGTGGGCAATGCCCACCATTTAGAAGACTATATAACGACAATATCAGCATTAGTCAAAGCTAAACCAGTATTTAAGGTGGCAAATTGTACCGCCGCTGTTGCACCGCTACCATCCACGTCAAAGAATAACCCACCATTACTAGAATTATAGAAGAAACGTTGAGCAGAAGTTGTAGCCGATGAACCAACACTAAATTGATTAGTAGATAATGTACCAGTTACTAAACCACCACCGAAGCCACTGCCTAAAACTCGAATTGTGTCATCTATTACGTTAAAGTCAGTAATGAGATCGACTCCTTCAGAAGCAGAGTTAAAACGGAATGAATCTAAACCAGTGCCACCGGTGAGAGTGTCATTACCGCCACCACCGATGAGGGTATCATTTCCATCACCACCGATGAGGGTATCGTTACCGTCACCTCCACTGAGGC
>NZ_VRZC01000062.1 GCF_016743215.1 Geminocystis sp. GBBB08 | reverse complement strand
TCTGTATTGTATGAATAACCAAGTTTTTTTAAAATTAAACCTAAAATTTCCCTTGGTTGATTTAAAAGAGAAATTTGACGAGTAACATCTTCTCTCCATAAATCTTGCCAGTCTTGGGGTTGCCATCCTAAAGTCGCCAATTTATCGTTACGATAAGCTATCATCACACATCCCCAACGATAAGGCGCACCCCAAATTTTACCTCCATCATCCAGTTTTCCTTCCTCATTTCTCATAGCTAATTTTTGAAATGGAAGAGGTAGATTTTGCCAATTTTTGAGTTTCTCTAATTGTAAAGGCTCAATCAAATTTTCAGCAATAGCTAAATTTAACCAATAATTACCTAAAGTTGCTAAATCATCAGGAATTACTGGGGATTTGTTTTTAGAAAGAGAAGGAAAAACAAAAGGTGATTGATTTTTTGTGGTTAGTTTATTTTTACCCTGCCATACTAACAATAAATTATATATATCTTCAAGGGTTGACTGAGGTTGAAAGTTAACGATACCTATTTTACGGGATTCTTTTTGCAAGGCGGCAATTAATTGTATGGGAATTGAATTTTGTAATAGGGCAATTTTAAGATCATAATTTTTTTCACAACCTGATAACAAAGAGGCGAGGGTTAAATTACCGATACCCCATAAAAAAAAACGACGATTCACCATATCAATTAATTAATAATTTATTTAAAATAGCCTGAAAACAATGCTAACTAAAAAAGAAGACAACTTAATTAAAATTCATGGTTGTAGTAATACGTTTCATCGCTTCAATGACGTTTTCACGACTATTAAAAGCACTAAGGCGAAAATAACCTTCCCCAGCAGCACCAAAACCGGATCCAGGAGTCCCAACTACGTTAACATTATGTAATAACTTATCGAAAAAATCCCAACTCGATAAACCATCAGGAGTTTTTACCCACACATAAGGTGCATTAATTCCCCCATAAACTGCTAAACCAGCTTTATCTAATTCTTGTCGGATAATTTGAGCATTTTCTAAATAAAATTTGACTAATTGCTCAATTTGTGATTTCCCTTCTTCTGAATAAACCGCTTCTGCACCTCGTTGTACAATATAAGAAACACCGTTAAATTTGGTAGATTGGCGACGATTCCACAGTTTCCATATTTCTACATTACTGCCGTCTTCAGCTTTCCCTGTCAAATTTTTAGGTACTACCGTTAACGCACAACGAGTACCCGTAAACCCTGCATTTTTAGAAAATGAGCGAAATTCGATAGCACAATCCTTCGCTCCTTCAATTTCATAGATAGAATGAGGTAAAGTAGGATCGGTTATAAAAGCTTCATAGGCAGCATCGAAAAGAATTATTGCCTCGTGTTTTTTTGCATATTCTACCCATGACTTTAAATAATCTTTTGTGGCGATCGCACCGGTAGGATTGTTAGGAAAACAAAGATAAATCAAATCTACGGCTTCTGTGGGTAACTCGGCGGTAAAATTATTTTCAGCACTGATAGGAAGATAAACTAAACCTTCATATTCTCCTTTGTCGTTAGCATCTCCTGTGTTTCCTGCCATAACGTTAGTATCGACATAAACGGGGTAAACTGGGTCGGTAACAGCGATTTTGTTGTTTTTGCCAAAAATATCGAGAATATTGCCGGTATCGCATTTAGAACCATCAGAGATAAAGATTTCATCAGCCGATATATCACACCCTCTAGCTTGAAAATCATGTTCAGCGATTTTTCCCCGTAACCAACTGTAACCCTGCTCAGGACCGTAACCTTTAAAACTACTGCGATCGCCCATATCAGCAACAGCTTTAACCATAGCATCTTGACAGGCTTTAGGTAAGGGTTCAGTAACGTCACCAATACCTAATCTGATAATATTAGCCTTGGGATTTTCTTGGGCAAAAATATTGACTCGTCTTGCGATTTCAGGAAATAAATAACCTGCTTTTAATTTTAAATAATTATCGTTAATTCTAGCCATTATGAATATATATGAAGATTCTATTCTTCAGTTTATCATTAGACTTCACCAAAAAAAATTTAATTGGCTCGTAGTAAGGGATTCATCCCTGATAGTGTCTCTCAGTTAACGAGACTTAAACATAAATCAGCTTCAAATAAACCCCAAACTCGCTTTATATGCTCGAAATAGGTCAATATTTTCATTCAACCATTTGCATTTGTCAGTTATCTTGATTTAAAAACAAGCTGAGGGGTGAGATGCACTCATGCCAATGGTAACAGCTTTTAATCTTTGAGGAGGTGTACCATGATGTTGACGAGACCATACATTATGATCTCCTATACTGTAAGCTAATGCTTGAATTTCTCTAATATCTCGTTGGTCAAATACAATATTAGGTACAGCCTTCATATAAAAACCAGACAAACAGTCAGCTTGTAGCTCAGTTATGTGACTATTATTCTGATTGAAACCATAGGCATTTTGCATGGCATGGGCATATTCGTGTCCGATGATATAAGCCAAAGCGGCATCACCATAGCGATAGGCAAATTTTACCATATCGGTACTGATATAGATTGAATGATCTAGTTTACAATAAAAAGCATTCATTGCTATCATAGGGGCACATCCTGTTCGTCCACCAGGTGGAATTGGTCTGTAAACTCTAGGAATAGCCTTATAACCGTGAATATAGGCAACACCTGCATACATTGATTGAATAACGGCATCAGGATGCCACTCTTGGGCGATCGACTCATTGTTAATAATGAATGATATTATTGGGGTTGAAATTAATACTAAAGTTTTGACAATATTTATTTTCATTGAAGTTATGATGACAATGATTACTCAAAATCAATTTTAATAAATAAATCTTAATAATATTTACTCTAAAAAAATTTCTAACTAAGTTTATGAAATCTTTTTTCTTAAAAATTAATCTTGCTTTCTTAATATTAGGTATTTGGAATCCTGTTGCCGTTAATTCTCAACCAGAAGTCGATCCCCAAAGGCTCAGCTACCTAGGATGAAAACCCAAAAGCAAAATTACGATCAATTGGAATCAACCTAAAAATGTAGGAGCACCTACCTGATCGTCTTCAAATAAGGGCGGGGGCTAGTCGTGGTAATTGTGCTGATTTATTAACCACTCAAAATAACTAAAAAGAGACATTAGAAAAAATATTACCTTAAAGCCATGATTTTGTTTGAGTGATTATTAATTTTGGAGTTTGTAAATTAAATCAATAAGTCATTTTTATCTGTTTGTCGAATTGTCTTCCTTGTCTGTCGTCTGGGAGAATGTCAAAAAAATTAACATCAAACTTGATCGACTCAATTCTTAAATGGGGTAATTTGAAATATAGCTCTCTAATCTTGATTAATATTCATGAAAGTAGTAATCTTAGCAGGAGGATTAGGTACTCGTCTTGCAGAAGAAACAGAAATTATCCCTAAGCCAATGGTAGAAATAGGCGATCGCCCGATATTATGGCATATAATGAAAATTTATGCACACTACGGTTTTAATGACTTCTTGATTGCATTAGGATATAAAGGCGATTATATTAAACGCTATTTTTTGGAATATTCCTATCTCAACTCTAGTATGACCATTAATTTAAAAACTGGTCAAGTCCATGCCCATGACAACAAAGCCGAAGATTGGCAAATTAATCTTATGGATACGGGGTTAGATACCATGACAGGGGGAAGAATCAAGCGATTACAACCTTGGTTAGAAAAAGAAACTTTCATGGTGACATATGGTGATGGAGTCAGTAATATTAATCTTCAAGAATTATTGAATTTTCATAAATCCCATAATTGCCTAGCTACTGTTACCGCCGTGCGCCCCCCGGCTCGTTTTGGTGGTTTAATGTTTGATGGTGACTTTGTGGCACAATTTACGGAAAAACCTCAAGCAGGAGAAGGTTGGATTAACGGAGGTTTTTTAGTTTTTGAACCCGAAATCTTTGATTATTTAACAGGAGATGAAGACGGTTTAGAAGTTGCCCTCTTAGAAAAATTGGCTGATAAAGGACAACTAGCCGCCTATCGTCACTATGACTTTTGGCAATGTATGGATACCCTTAGAGACAAATATCGTTTAAAAGAATTTTGGGATAGTGGTAATCCTCCTTGGAGGGTATGGAATTCATTATGAATCATTTTTGGCAAGACAGACTAACCTTTATCACTGGTGCAACGGGATTAGTGGGCGGTTGGCTAGTAAAATATTTAATCAAAGCTGGTGCTGATGTAGTTTGCTTAGTCAGAGATTGGCTTCCTCAAAGTTTATTAATACAAAGTGGCGATTTAGCTAAAATTAAAATAGTCAGAGGTGATATTACAGATCAACCTTTATTAGAAAGAATTTTAGGGGAATATGAAATTGATACAGTAATTCATTTAGCTGCCCAAACTATTGTCGGTATAGCTAATCGAAATCCTAGTTCTACCTTTGAAAGTAATATAGCAGGAACATGGCGACTTTTAGAAGCCTGTCGTTTAAGTCCAAAAGTTAAACAAATAGTAATCGCATCGTCTGATAAAGCTTATGGGGATCAATTAATTTTACCCTACAATGAAAACACCCCTTTACAGGGTAAACATCCCTACGATGTAAGTAAATCTTGTGGGGATTTAATCGCTCAAAGTTATGCCCATACATTTAATTTACCTCTGGTTATTGCCCGTTGTGGTAACTTCTATGGGGGAGGAGATTTAAACTGGAATCGTATTATACCCGGTACAATTCGCTCGATTCTCAAAGGAGAAAACCCCATTATTCGCTCTGATGGTCAATATATCAGAGATTATCTATATGTAGAAGATGGAGCAAATGTTTATATGTTATTAGCTAAAAAATTAGCGGAAAATCCTAACTTAAAAGGAGAAGCCTTTAATTTTTCTTTAGAGATTAAATTAACAGTAGTAGAATTAGTTAATTACATTTTACATTTGATGAAATCTGAGTTAAAACCAGAGATATTAAATGAGGCAAATCATGAGATTAAAGCACAATTTTTAAGTAGTAAAATAGCCCGAGAAATTTTACAATGGGAACCTTTAATTGACTTGGAAACAGGTTTAATAAAAACTATTAATTGGTATAAAACTATTTTATTTAGCTAATTGACCACTATAGCAATCCTATTTGGATTTATGGCATTTCCGTTGGGAAAAATTGAGAATTGAGAATTGAGAATTGAGAAATAACAAAAATTAGAGAGTTATTAACTACTATTTAATTTATCACAACCTATTTAGGACTGTCATATGTTAATTACTGAACGATCAACACAAAAAAGAAAAGCCTTTTTAACTTTAGTAAAAAAAGAGTAAAGTCTGGTAGTGGTAGTGGTATAGATTTTTTATATCAAAGAACTTGGACTTATCCTGTGAACAATTTAAACTCAATCTTAAAACAAGTTCCTTTTGTTATTATTGGCGGTGTTGCCACTAGAATATATCTCTTCTAATTAGAGTCCTGATGGATTACCAATTATTGCTTTACCTTATTTAATTTTAATGAAACTATCAGCTAGTCTTTCTTCATCTATTATTTTTTTAAGCGACAAAAATTATTTAATAATTAAGATTTTGCATTAATTAAGGTTTTGAGTAACCAAATTATTAAATTAATCAGGAATACTGAGGATTATTCTTTCAGAGACTCTAGCATAGAAAATGAAACGAATCAAGATCTTAAATGAGGATAATGAGTGAAAATGTACAAAAGAAAACAAGAGTTAATCAATTTACAACGTAAAGTTAATCAACTTTATAGCATCATTAAACAACTAGGAGAGTATATCGGTTGGGAAGAAATAGAAAACATCTCCCTGTCGGATTTAGAGGGAAATAAATATCCAGAGTCGAATCATTATCATGTGTCTCATCTAAAATCTGTTGGCGATCGTGGGATAGTATTATATGATCGAATGTTAAATAAAGAGAATAATAGAGCTAATACTCATAAAGATATTTTAATGGATGATGATACTATTTCTTCAGAATTCTCAGACTATACTCAAGTAGATAATAATATTTCTAGTGAAGAACAAGTATATCGTTTAACAGCACAATTAACTGCCGCTTATCATCGTATTGCGTCTCTTGAAGATCAATTGTTAGCTATTCGTAGTCAAGTGGAAACGAGAAACAATGGCTTCTATCATGTGCAATAATTCTTCTTTATTAATACCAAGCAAATGGGATGCTATGGCACTTCCTCCCGCACCAACTCCCTCTTTTACATATCCTTTTTCATAGGCTGTTAACCTAGGATAAAGGGAAGTGTCAAAATTCAAGTTTGTGGCACATAAGGAAATGTTACCGATAATTTTACTTAAACCAATAGTATCACCAGTAGAATCTTCGGCTACCCATCGAGTTGTACCGATGATAATATTTTTTAAGTTAGCCTTAGTATAAAATGAGTTTTTTAATGCTTTGATTAATGCAAAAATTGCCAACATTTGTGTTCCTCCTGCTAACATAATTCCTACTGTTTTACTCCCACTTAAAGCAATTCCCGCTACGAAAATTTGCATAGGATCACCGACTGCGGCTATAATTTCTAAAGGATCAACTAGAGTATTTTGATTTTTAAAACCAGCTTTACTTAATCCTTCCTGCACTAATAAAAATTTTTGTTGATGATTGCAAATAGGATGACTACTATTAACTTTACCGTCAGCCGAAATACCTAATGCCGTTAAAACTGCTAAAGCTGTAGTTGTACCGCCCACCACACATTCACTTAAGATAAGATAACTAGACTTGGCTTCCTTTGCTAAAATTTCTCCCCAATATAATCCTTTGTGATATAAATGTTTGACGATTGCTAAGGGTAAGGCTTTTCCCGTGGAAACACAATTGGCAGGTTTTCCTCCCAAGTTGATATTTTTTACCGAAGGAAATTGTAGTAATCCGGCATTAAACACATAAAGAGGTAAATTAAATTTTTCAATCACCGCACGACTAATAAAAGTAGGAGAAATACCTACACTTAAAGGTGGTAAAGGAAAAGTAGGATTTTTTTGGATACCCTTAACTAAAAATTCAGCATCAGCTAAAGCTGTATAACGCCGAGACTCTGGTGTCGCCCCCGCTGTTGAAATATCGGGCAATAAAGCTGTCGCAGTGAAGCCAAGAGTGCAAGTAAAAACAGGGATACTGCCATTATATTTATTCAGCCATTTTTGCCCTTGCTCAATTTCAGTATAAACTTTTATATCCATATTTAGAAATTAGAAATCAGGAATGAAAAACCAAAAGTCTCCCCGTCTTAAGCATCTTCTAGCTTTTCCTGAAACTGAATTTTGCCATTATCGCTAATTAAAGATTGCTCAAAAAAGTCTGCTATATTATTATTCTCATCAGCTACTAATACTTTCGCTTTATGTCCATTAATCATAACATCTTGGCGATCGCATTGTTCATAAGCATAGATAATTAACATATCACCGGGTTGACACAATAAAGCCGCACCTCCATTAGGGCAGATTTCTCGACTACCTCTTACTCCTGGTATAGCATAAGTTGACCAACGTTTGGCATTATTTAAGTTAACTATATCTACTTCTTCTAAAGGTAAAATACCTACTTTTTCCATTAATTCAGAATCAATCGAGATACTCCCTATATAATCAACATTAGCCGCAGTAACCTTGACTCGATGTAACTTACCGTGCATTAATCGAATAATTTTCATAAAATACTAACTATAAATTCTCCTAGGGGTTAAATGAAAGAAAATAAAATTAAAGATAAGTCAGTCATCGGGGCGGGAATCATCGCACCTCTGGAGTCAAGTAATTGTACTAATATTAGATAGATAACACCTAATAAAACAGAAATTATCCCCGTAATTACTGCCACTAATTTTTTTCTTTCCATAACCCTCAATTTCTCTAATATTAAAATTTGTTTAACTTTCTTAAAATTTTGTTACCTAAATAATTTGTTTGTGACTATAAGTTTAAAATTACCTGATTAACCTTGCCTAATTATATAGCTATTCCCAATAATTTGTAAATTATTAAATATTAATAATAACAAAGTATTGAAAGCCTTACTTTTAAATAAAAGTGATAATAGCTATTCTTAAGCAAAATATCGCAACAAAGATAGAATTACTATATATTTAGTTATTTACCAATGCAAAATTCTTGAACCATAATTATGTAAAATGAATAGAAATAGATTTTTGATGATACTCAGATCCATATCAAGAATGATTTAATGAAGATTATAAAATATTTATTAAGAGTAATTACAAGCTCTTTACTTTTGATGGTGATTTCCCGTTAAAATATTTTAAAATGCTAATCAAGAAGGTTTAGCTAAAGAAAATTTAATTAGTATTTTTTCTTACAGAAAGTGAAATGATAATAGTTTAAATATTGATGAGGTCAATAGAGGTAAAAGAAGATGAAAGTTTCCCAATTTTTACGCCAATATGAACAAGGAATTCGTGAATTTCAAGATATTAAACTACAAAGTGCTGATTTAGCACAATCGGTTTTAGTCGCATTAAATTTACAAGACTCAAAATTAATTGGGGTTAACTTTAATCGTGCTTTTTTGACTAAATCTAATTTTACCCATACTCAACTTAATTGGTCTGATTTCACCTATGCTAAGTTAAGTGAAGCTATTTTCCATAATACTGATTTAACTAAGGCTAATTTTACTGGGGCTTTTATGGTGCGATCGCAATTTATCAAAAGTCAATTAAGCGGTGCAAATCTCAGTCATAGTAATTTAGCTAAAGGTGACTTAATACAAGTTAATTTATGTGGTGCAACTCTTTATCGGATTAATTTAAGAGGTGGAAATCTCACAAGGAGTAACCTTAACTGGAGTAATTTTCAAGAAGCTAGGTTAAGTAATGCTAATATGAGGGAATGTTCAGCTTATCAAGGTAATTTTACTCGCTCTTTGATGAAAGAAGTTAACTTGACCAATAGTAACTTATCAGAAGCTAACTTATATGGGGCAAAGTTAAATGGGGCAAATTTTCAAGGGGCAAATTTAAAAGGGGCAAATTTCCGAGAGGCGAGATTATGCCGAGTTAATTTTCAAGGTGCAGATTTAAGAGGGGCAAATTTTCAAAGTGCAGATTTAGAAATGGCAAATTTAACAGATGCTATTTTAGATAAAGCTAATTTATATCACGCCAATTTAAGCGGTGTAAATTTAGCCCACACTAATCTCCATAATTCTTTTTTCGATCGTACAATTCTACCAGAAACATTACACCGAATTATCAACTTTGAACTTAATCATAACTTTAATTACTATTATTTTAATGTTCGTTTAGAAGCTAGTTAGGGGTTGCTGAATTAATCAGAAAGCTATTAAAATCAAAGGTAAAGAATTTAGCCATTGCCCATTGCCCATTGCCCATTGCCCATTGCCTATTACTCATTATTTACCATCTTAATTTTATCTAATTGAGTTTGTAAATTGCCCTTAGTAATCAATTCTTCAGCCATAGTTAAACCTTTTTCCATAGAATCACTAACACCACAACGCCAAAGATAAAAACCACCATTTAAAATACTGCTAATCGTTAAACTTGACTTTTCTCCTCGAATAGTTTTCTTTAATTGTGCAAAATACTCTTGATTATTTGATAACACGGTATCATTTCCTTTTAAGTTATAATCAAAAGGATTTACTTTTAAATATTTGTATCCTTGTTCATTTTCTTGAGTATCAATAGCGATAATATTTGTTTGCCCTAATTTTAAATCTCCACTGCCTTCTAAACCTTTTATTAAAGTAAATTTTTCCACTTCTCTTAACTTTAAAGCCTCTCGAATCATCTTTTCTGTAGGAGGATGCACATAACCAGCTATAAGATGATTTTTTCCCTCATAGGGTTGCCAAATTAACTCTAAAGTCGCAATAGGAGGACGTTTGCCAATTTCTTCTCGATATTGTACTAATTTATTCGCCAGAGGGAAATGTTGAGGTAAATAAAGAAAACCAAAATTAGTATTATTCAATAATCTCTCTATTTTTATTAAAGATAATTGAGTTAAGTCTATATCTAAACTTCTCCAAATTTCCTCTAAGGTTAAACCATATTTTGTCGGCATTTTTCTACCACCGTGCATTAATACTGGAACTCCCACCTCTGATAAAATTAAAGTGGTAATAGGGGAAATAGGCGCAGTTCTAGTTCTACCATCATAAGGAATACCTAAAATTGTCAGAGGATACTGTCTATTTTCAAGTGTTGGTAATGTCACTCCTAAGTTACTATAAGTATCTAACATTCCTGCTAATTCCTCACCCGTAGGGCGTTTGATGCGATGGGCAATTAAAAAACCACCTATTTGGGCGGGGGTAGCGATACCTGTTAACATCATTTCTAAGGCTAAACCTGCTTCTTGACGGTTTAAATTTTTATGGGTGTGAGTGCCACTACCGATTTTTTTTAATAATTCTCTAAATTCACTACTCATGATTAATTAATAGAAAGTTTAAATTAATTGCACAAAACTTATTTATCTAGTACTAACTCTGATTAAAAAGTTTCAATTTTTTTTGCATAACCTTATCTTCAAAAAGAAATCTATATTCACAGAGTCAATCTTTTCTGTGTTAAAAATTAACATTTATAATCATATTTGATTTCTTAGGGTTATGCATCTGCCACAATGGCTTTTCGTTATTTATTAATTCGTTATATAAAACTCAGAAAAAAATAGACTTCTCCAAAAATTATTGTTAATTGCTTTGTAGTAAGGGCTTCAGCCCTCTTTTTCAGCATTAATGCACTTGTTAAAACATCATTTTGTGATTTTTTCTCTTGAAAATTAATGTAACTATTACTTATTGTCAAAGATAATTTTTACTGAAAATGATTAAATGTTAGTTATTATTTTCTATTAACACTTTTTAACAAATGAGACTATTCTTAATAATTTTCCTCAAAAAAAATAAATTTTTCTTCTCCATTTTAGTATTATGCTTATTTTTACCTATAACAGTATTAAAAGTTCAAGCTCAATATAATCATAATGATAATCATAATCAGGAACAAAATAATCATCCTCATAAAACTTTAAATATTTCGAATAACTCTGTGATTCCTACGATCAACATTGAGGTTTATCCTGATAAAATGAAAGGGTGGAATTTAGAGATTAAAACTACTAATTTTACTTTTAACCCTAAAAATGTTAACCAAGATAGTAGCCCAAATAATGGCCACGCTCATTTATATATTAATGGCAAAAAAGTTACAAGAATTTATAGTAATTGGCATTATATTTCTGATTTATCAAAAGGTGAAAATGAGATAAAAGTTACTCTTAATACTAACCTCCATGAAGAGTTAATCTATCATAATAATGTTATAGGAGATCGAGTGATTATCTATAATGAAAAATAAGTAATTAATTGACTTTTTTCCATAAAGCTAAACCACCACCTCTACCTCTAGCAGCCATTAAATTTTCTGTGAGATAAAAGTAAGTAAAAAAGGCTTGTTTACTAATATTACTATCAAAAAAATCAGTTTCACTATCCTTACCACTTCTGATATTTTGAGAGTAAGTTTTGATCTCCAAAATAAACATTTTGAGATAAGTAAAATCAAAAGCAACAATATTTTTTGCGGAAATAAATTTACAAGGACCATCTATAATAAATTTAACTAAACCAAATTTAATGATATTTTCAATTCTTCCTTGATTAGCAAAATTTTCATCAGAAGAATAAGAGATAATAACTTTAAAAAGAGAAGGGAGATAAAAACCACTACCGAGAAAATTACCAAACTTTTTTTGACTGTTTTTAGTCCCTGTGATAAAATGTAATTGCCAATAGCCTTTGAATTGCTCAAATTGATATTGAGGTTTCTGTTTATGGCTATATTTTTCTGCTTCTAATAAAGCCTCGAATAAAGTTTTACTTTTTGGTAATGAATTTTTTTCGTTAACTGCGTTATTTAAAATGTCAATAAAATCTATCATTATATTTATTTTTGGCTTTATTTTCTAATTAATTTATCTCAGGCAACCCTCCCAATCTTCACTGAAAAGGAAAATGCCAAGATACAAAAAATTCTCAAGATTTATCATCTTCATCTTAAAGAAAATCTGTCACTTTTGACACAACTTTATTTGCTCCCCCATTGAGTAATTGTTGAGTATATTTATTACTATGTTCTATTCCTTGAATATGAGGCGGTAAAACACCTATAGCCATAAACTGTCTTTCGGGTTGAATTTCTCTAGCTTTGATGATAGTCGTCATATCGGCTACCGTATCACCTAAGTAAACTACTGGTAATGATGAGGGTAAAGATAACTTTTCTTCTATTAATTGTACTGCTAAAAATAACCCCCTTGGATCTGGTTTACCTGGTGCATCTTCCATCGCTACTAAGACAGGATTTTTTAAGCCTAAACGTTGTTGTAAAATGTACTCTGCTGAACCTCTAGTTGCACCACTAAAAAAGCCCCAAGCAGAGTTATTAGCGGTTAAAGTGGTAAAATATTCTTGAGTTACTAATAATTGCTCAGTAGTAATATAACCTTCCCATGTTTCGGGCTTATCTGGTTGAGTGCCTCGATAGCGACTCTGAAAAAAATTGACAATTTCTTCATAAGTATAACTAACATCATCACGAGATTTGCCTATACTCTGATAATAACGCAAAATTAATTCCTGTGAGCCTTCCCAATCATTATTCCACATTCCTTCGGCTTTTAAATTATCAATATCTTCCATCGTAGGGCGATAACTATTATGAGTAAAATACTCCACTGTATCGGCTAAAGCACGGCGATAGGAGTTTGTTACATCTCGAATAACACCATCAATATCAAAAATAACAATATTTTTCATCAAAAAAGAACCTTATCTATAACGATTTTGACTATTATCAATCTTAGGTTATAATATGATATTGTGCTAAATTATCTGTGTATAAAAATTGTTCTTTGGAGGTTTACTTGGAAGCAGTAGAAACTAAAATTGATTCTCGATTTGTTTTAAAAGTTGTTTGGTTAGACAAAGATGTTGCTCTTGCCGTTGATTATGTAATTAGTAAAGGCACAAGCCCCTTAACCGCTTATTATTTCTGGCCTCGTAGTGATGCTTGGCAGGAATTGAAAGATGAGTTAGATAAGAAAAATTGGATTACCGATAACGAAAAAATTCAGTTACTTAACCAAGCCACTGAAGTGATTAATTTTTGGCAAGAAAAAGGTAGAGTTACCACTATGCTTCAAGCTCAACAGAAGTTTCCTCAAGTGGTTTTCTCAGGCACTAACTAAGGTGATTAACACTCCTACGGTTAAGCTGACGCTGTGGCGGGAATTCTCAACTACCACTTACTTTGTCGAGTAAAGTTAGAGAGTCACCCATCATTTTTTCTGTCGTCATCTGTTAATATGAGGGTGGGCTGATTGCCTACCAAAAGATTATTTATAACTATCTATCCCTACACAAGAGCATATCAGATTTAAAGGAAACTATCAGGTTTTTTTGAAGGTTTTTTCTATTTCTTTCTCCCATTTATCATCAAGATAATCAACAGCAATCATTCTACCATCTGCTTTAGAACGATCGATATAAGTATAAAATGCCTTTTTATCTTCCCGATGATTTAAAACATATTTTCGTAACTCATCTAAATTCATGTTGTCAAATTTTATGCTTGTCATGGTTCGTAACCTCCAGATTTTTTAATTTCAAAATCCAAATTTTCTCCTGCTAATATATATAAATTACCAGTTCGTTCATCAATTCTCACTAACTCGATACTTCGATATTGCCACTGGGGATAAATCGTGTTAGTTAAACGATAACATAATCGATAAAGTCCTTGTGCTTGTTCGTTGGTGGGATTCATCAGTATTTTATCCTCAAAATATTGGATAGTCATGAAAAAGTGGGCATTGCCCACCACAAGAATTATTTATAACTCTCCATTCCTACACAAGAGCATATCAGATTTCGATCTCCGTAGGCATTGTCAATGCGCCCTACCGTAGTCCAAAATTTATGTTGTTTACTATAGTCATCAGGATAAGCCACCTCAAATTGATTTCAAGACTACGATTAAGTGTTAATTTCTAACCAATGAATCACATCATCCAGAGATTGAAAATCAAAAATAGCATCAGCTAAACTGTCAAGTTGAGATAAAGATAAGCTATTAATTTTATCTTCTAATTCTTCAGAAAGATTATTAAATCTTCTTTTAATTAGACGCTTAATGACATTTTGTTCCACCCATTTTTTCACCTCTTTTTTCGCCTATTTCAATGCCTTCTTCCATCCAACTGGTGACAATTTCCATAACTTTTTCCTCCTTTATTATTTCTGCTTGTTTTAATTCGGTTTCAAAATCTTGTTTTTCTGTGAGATTTAATTTTAAAGAGGAAAAAACCATCTTCTTCTTGCCATTTTACTTGGGCTAAAAGATCAATTTTTCGTTAACAATTAATTTTATGGCAACGGTTCTAATCAATCGATTTTTAACTACTTCATCGGCTAAATAAACACCTCCAAATCCCCCCGAACCTAACAATTTATTCAGGTAATATTTATTCTCAATATTTTGTCCTTCGAGCATTTTAAAGAATAGTTGATTATTCATATTTTTGAGATTAAATAAATAATATTGAGTGTGACTATAGTAGGGCGATGCACACCCCACCAAAAGATTATTTATAACTATTCATCCCTACACAAGAACATACTAGATTTCGATCACCGTAGGCATTGTCAATGCGCCCTACCGTAGTCCAAAATTTATGTTGTTTACTATAGTCATCAGGATAACCCGCCATCTCTCGGCTATAAGGGTGACTCCAATCGCTCGAAATAAGACTCATCGCCGTATGGGGTGCATTTTTCAAGACATTATCGTTTATATCCGCTTCCCCTGTTTCAATAGCTCGAATTTCCTCCCGAATACTAATCATAGCATTGCAGAATCGATCGAGTTCAGCTAAAGATTCACTTTCCGTAGGTTCGATCATCATTGTACCAGCAACGGGCCAAGACATAGTAGGTGCATGAAAACCATAATCCATCAACCGTTTTGCCACGTCTTCCACCTCAATATGAGCAGTTTTGCGTAACGGGCGTAAATCGATGATACACTCATGGGCAACCAAGCCAGATTTACCCGTAAACAAGATAGGATAATGGGGAGCAAGACGATGAGCGATATAATTAGCATTAAGAATGGCAATTTTTGTGGCTTCCGTTAAACCTTCGCTACCCATCATCGCAATATACATCCAAGATATAGGCAAAATCGAGGCACTACCCCAAGGTGCGGCTGACACCATCCCTATCGATTCACTAAGGGGGGTTAGGGAAGTTGAAGGCAAGAAAGGCACTAAATGGGAAGCAACGCCAATAGGTCCTACACCAGGGCCTCCGCCACCGTGAGGGATACAGAAGGTTTTATGTAAGTTTAGGTGACATACATCTGCACCAAAATCACCAGGGCGACATAAGCCGACTTGGGCATTCATATTCGCACCATCGAGGTAAACTTGCCCACCGTAGCTGTGAATAATACTGCATATATCCTTAATCCCTTCCTCAAACACCCCATGAGTAGAAGGATAGGTAATCATCAACGCCGATAACTTGTCTTGATATTTTTGTGCTTTAGCTTTCAAGTCGGCAATATCAATATCTCCCTGAATATCGCACTTGACGGGAATCACCTTTAAACCACACATTACCGCACTAGCGGGGTTTGTGCCGTGGGCGGATTCAGGAATTAAGCAGATATTTCTTTCAAAATCCCCTCGGCTATCGTGGTATTTACGGATAACTTGTAACCCTGCATATTCTCCTTGTGAACCAGCGTTAGGTTGTAAAGAGATACCAGCAAAGCCCGTAATTTCCGCTAACCAAGCGTCTAATTGGGAGAATAACTCTTGATAACCTTGAGTTTGAGATAGGGGTGCGAAGGGGTGAAGAGAGTTAAATTCCGCCCAAGTTATGGGTATCATCTCCGAAGTAGCATTAAGTTTCATGGTACACGATCCCAAGGCAATCATGGAAGTAGTGAGAGATAAATCTTTACTTTCAAGGCGATGTAAATAGCGTAATAACTCCGTTTCCGAGTGATATTGATTGAATACCGCTTCTGTGAGGTAACGGCTTTCACGACGTAATAAAGAGGGAATCCCCACCCTATTCAAATCTTCCTCGTTTGTAGTAAAGGCTTCTGCCCTTGTTTCAGTAAAAATCGACAAAATTTCTTGGATATTTTCAAGGGTAGTGGTTTCATCGAGACTGATAGAAATTGATTTTTTTTGGTAACGGAAGTTAATAAATTTTGCTTCTGCTTTTTCTTTTACAGTATCAATATTATTGATTTCTACCGTAATTGTGTCGAAAAACTGTGAAGATTTGATTTTATAGCCAATTTTTATTAAACCTAAAGCTAGAGTTTTTGTTAATTTATTAACTCTTAAAGCAATATTTTTAATGCCTTCTTCTCCATGATAAACTGCATAGGTAGAAGCGATGACGGCTAATAAAACTTGAGCGGTACAAATATTACTGGTAGCTTTATCTCTACGAATATGTTGCTCTCTCGTCTGTAAGGCAAGTCTCAAGGCGGGTTGATCATGTACATCTTTTGAAATGCCAACAATTCTACCCGGCACTTGTCGCTTATAGTCATCTTTGGTGGCAAAATAGGCAGCGTGAGGACCACCATAACCTAATGGTACACCAAAACGTTGGGTATTTCCTACGGCGATGTCAGCATTTAATTCGCCGGGGGATTTTAAGAGGGCAAGGCTTAATAAATCACAGGCTAAGGTAACGATACCTTTTTGTTGATGGATTTGCTCAATAATTGATTGATAGTCGTAAATTGTGCCGTCGGTGGCAGGATATTGAAATAAAGCTCCGAAAATGGGAGTATTAAAGTCAAAAGTCTGAGGATTGTCGATAATTAGCTCAATTTCGAGATATTTTGCCCTTGTTTTGATAACTTCGATTGTCTGAGGGTGACAGTTGACATCTACAAAAAAATGATTAGATTTGTGTTTGGTGACGGCATAACTCATCGTCATGGCTTCGGCGGCGGCGGTGGCTTCATCTAAGAGGGAAGCGTTGGCAATTTCTAACCCTGTCATGTCGATAATCATGGTTTGGAAGTTTAGTAAGGCTTCGAGTCTGCCTTGGGCAATTTCTGGTTGATAGGGAGTATAAGCGGTGTACCAATTAGGGTTTTCAAGGATGTTACGTTGAATCACCGCCGGAGTTATACAGTTATAATAACCCATGCCTATATAGGAACGATACACTTTATTTTGTTGAGCGATCGACTTTAATTGTTGTAAGGCTTCGGTTTCGGTGAGGGGTTGGGGTAATTTCAGAGAATGATGTAAACGAATGGACTCGGGGACGGCTTGATCGATTAAACTATCTAAAGAATCATACCCTAGGGATTTTAACATCGATCGTTGATCTGTGTCATTGATACCGATGTGACGATGCTGAAAAATATCTTGAGTAATTTGAGGGGAAGTTATGGGATTTTTTTCTGTTAGGGAGGGGAAAGCAATATTTTCTAAATCTAACATGGCTGATGGGAGTTAATTAATTGATATATATTTTAATATATCTTAATATTTTTAAATTGTAATAAAGTAGTCAGAGAATGAAAACCTCCCGCTAACGAAGCAATCCTCTTTACTTTAATATTTTTTTCCTTGAGAAGAACGAAAATCTTTGACAGTTTAAAATTTTGTAATTAGACTGGATATGATCAGATTTATTTTTTAGATAATAAGTGGTCAATAGTGAAATATTAAAGCATCTGTAACCTTAGCAATATCATACATTTCTTTAACATCATGAACTCTTAAAATATTAGCACCTTGAGTAATCGCATAACTGCAACTTGCAGCAGTACCCCAAATTCTCCTTTGAGGATTTTCTTGATTAAGAATTTTACCAATAAAACTTTTTCGAGATGTACCTATTAAGACTGGAAAGTCTAATTTTCTTATTTGTTTAATATTTCTTAAGATATCTAAATTTTGTTGATAATTTTTAGCAAAGCCTATACCCGGATCTAAGATGATATGCTCTTTTTTGATACCTAGTTTTATCCCTTCGGTTACTCTTTCTTGAAAAAATTGGTTAATTTCCTCGATTAAATCTTGATAATCTGTTAAATTTTGCATTGTGTGAGGATTACCCCGAATGTGCATCAAAATAATTGGAACATTTAATTTAGCAACTGTTGGTAACATTTGATCATCAAAAGTACCAGCCGAAATATCATTAACAATATCTGCTCCTACTGCTATAGCTTTTTTGGCTACCATCGCTCTGGTGGTATCAATGGAAATGGGAATATCTGATTGATGACGTAAAGCTGTAATAACAGGGATAACTCTTTCTAATTCTTCTTCTAAGGTTATTTCTAATGAACCGGGGCGAGTTGACTCTCCTCCAATATCGATTATATCTGCACCATCTTTAACCATCATCATAGCCTGATTTAATGCTGTTTCAATCTGGTTAAATTTTCCCCCGTCACTAAAACTATCAGGAGTAACATTTAAAATTCCCATTAAAAAAGTGCGGGTGCACCAATTAAACTGATGATTACGAATAGTTAAAGATTCAACCATAGATAATATAAATATAATCTGATTAATGAATTATAGCCTTTTCTTAAGTAATTAAGGGTTACTTCATAAGACATCTCCAATAATTATTGAAACACGTTGATTAATTGACGATAAAATATCCTATTTTGATAATTTCAATACTTAAATTAATTTAATTTTTAATTTCTGGAGAAGTCTATAGTATAGGTGAGGGTAGAGATACCCCTGACATGATTTGGCAAACGGATGGTCGCCCCTTGTTAGAATTTGAGTATGTAAATATATATTATTTACCCAGTTTATATTTTTATTTGCTAAATATTATGACAATCGACAACCCACCTTAGAATTTATTTAAAGCCTAATAGCAAGGGTTATCGAAAAATAAGTAGAAATTTTCTAATTTGATTTATAGTTGACTAAACGAGCAAAACTACTAGGCTCAAGACTTGCACCTCCCACTAAAGCACCATCAATGTCAGGTTGTGCCATAATTTCGTCAATATTTTTAGGATTAACAGAGCCACCATATTGAATAGTTACATTTTGATTACTCAATTGAGAACGGATAATGGCAATAACTCGATTCGCTTCTGTAGCTTCACAAGTATCACCTGTGCCGATGGCCCAAATAGGTTCATAGGCAATGATAAGATTATTTTGATCTATATCGATTAAACCTTTTTGTAACTGATTAATAATTACATCTTCTGTTTCTCCAGCATCTCTTTGGGCTTTACTTTCACCAACACACAGAATGGGAGTTAAACTATGTTTTTGAGCGGCTAATAAACGGGAGTTCACGGTTTGATCAGTTTCTCCGAAATATTGACGACGTTCACTATGACCGACAATAACATAATTAATGCCAATTTCCGTCAACATAGCAGCTGAAATTTCTCCAGTAAATGCTCCTTGTTCTGCCCAGTGAATATTCTGCGCCCCCAATTTTACTCGACTACCATGTAAATTTTTGGACATAAAATGTAGGCTAGTAAAAGGGACACACAAAACAATTTCTCTGGATTCGGGAGTGTCTTCTAAATGGGATAAAAAGCCGTGTAAAAATTCTAATGACTCAGCTTGAGTCTTGTGCATCTTCCAGTTACCAGCAATAATAATTTTTCGCACTTTTGCTCCTAATTTCTGTTATTAAGTTAATTTACTTAACCTATGCTCAAATTTTCTTGACAACATTTTTAACGAGCATAAGCATCAAAACTATTATTTTATAACGAATTGGTTACTTTAAATGTAGAATATT
>NZ_VRZC01000061.1 GCF_016743215.1 Geminocystis sp. GBBB08 | reverse complement strand
GAAAATCTCAATTTCTAAAATTAACAGATAGTGCCAGATACAGAAGTTTTTAACTATTAATTAATCAATTATTAGAAAAAAATCCCCCCTTCCCCCTCTCCCTCTTTCTCCCCTTCCAAAACAAATGTGTTTTGATGCTGATAAGTTGGGTGGTTGAAGTTAGAATCCCTCACCATAATCTTTGATTTGGTGATGGGAGAATGTCAATTAACTATGGTACAATCATTGAGCCAATACCATCATCGGTAAAAATTTCCAGTAATAACGCATGGGGAATTCTTCCATCAATAATATGGGCGGCTTTGACTCCTTGGGCTAATGATCGAACACAACAGTTTACTTTTGGAATCATGCCACCACCGACAACTCCTTCATCAATTAAGTCTCTTGCGTCTTGAATGGAGAGTTTATAAAGTAAAGTAGAAGGATCTTTATAATCTCGTAAAATACCGGGTGTATCAGTGAGTAAAATTAATTTTTCTGCATTCAAAGCGGCCGCAACTTCCCCAGCGATGGTGTCAGCATTGATATTATGTGCTTGTCCTGTATTATCAGCGGCTACACTAGAAATAATGGGAACGTAACCGCTTTCCACTAAAGATTCAACTAAACTACTATCAACACTTAAAACTTCCCCCACAAAACCAACTTTTTCTCTATCCACGGATCTTGCTTGTACCAAATTACCATCTTTTCCACAAATACCAACGGCTTTTCCCCCGGCGTTATTTACCATTGCCACTAATTCTTTATTAACACGACCTACTAATACCATTTCAACTACATCCATTGTAGCGGCATCTGTCACCCTTAAGCCATCTTTAAATTGAGGTTCAATACCTAATTTTGTTAACCAAGTATTAATTTCAGGGCCGCCACCATGAACGACTACAGGACGAACTCCGACGGAGGCTAAAAAGACAATATCTCGGATTACATACTCTTTGAGAGTACTATCTTTCATGGCAGCCCCACCATATTTAATCACAATAGTACGACCAGCAAATTTTTGTATATAGGGGAGAGCTTCACTTAAGACTCTAACTCTAGTGGCTTCTGTTTCTAAAATATATTCGCTTTCTTTTCTATCTTTTGACATACTTTTTATTAATTAAATTTCCCAAAAAGTTACATTACTAAAGAAGGTGACATCAAAATTGTTCACAGATAGCTTTTTTTGGTATTTCTCCCGGTAGATTTAAAGAGGTGATAGCTCCTTAATCGATAGACTTTTTAAGCTAACCCTATTTATCTTCTAGTTTTTGTTACTTTGATAATCCCTGCGTTGGCAACTGCTTCTACTAATCCAATGGCGATAAAATTTGTTAGTAAAGATGATCTACCATAACTCAGAAAAGGTAAAGGTATTCCGGTAATTGGTGCTAATCCCATAGTCATACCAATATTAATAATAGTTTGAAAGGCAATCATGGCTAATACCCCTATGGCTAATAATGAGCCAAAATTATCTCTCGATCGCAAAGCAATGACTATCAAACGCCAACACATTAACCAATAAAGGAGAATTATGATTATCCCACCGATAAAACCAAATTGATCAGCGATCGCACTATAAATAAAGTCTGTATGTTGTTCAGGAACAAAATTAAGATGAGTTTGGGTAGCGTCAAGGAAACCATTCCCGGTAATTTTACCTGAACCGATAGCAATTCTTGATTGTATTAAATGATAACCGCCCCCAAGGGGATCTTTTTCTGGTTCAAGAAATAAAGTTAGGCGATCTTTTTGATAAGGTTTTAATAAATTCCAAAGAAGATGCCCTAATTCTCCAGCACCATAGTTAAGGAATAAAGTAACTAAAGCCCAAAGAGTACGAAAATTATAAGGTAAGGTAAACCATGCAATTAAAATCATGGCGATGACAAAAATAAGCCAAATAGGAAAAACAATATTAAATAAAAAAGCGGAGATAAGGGGAGATAAAATTAATAAAATCCAACCAAGATTTGCATTTGCCCAATATAACATTGTTAAAGTAATTGCCCCAAAGACTAACCCTGTGCCTAAATCTGGTTGAATCATAATTAATACCCAAGGTAAACCCACGGTAGCGATAACTGGGAGAAAATGAGACAATTTTGAAGCATCTCGATAATGCAATAAAGCTGACACAGAAATAATTAAACCAACTTTTGAAAATTATGAGGGTTGAAACTGAAAACCATCAAGATTAAACCAACTTTTAGCGCCATTAAAGGTTTCTCCGGCAAAAATCACGGCTACTAGCATCATATTTGTAATAGCATAGATTAACCAATGATATTTTAATAATAATTCATAACGATAGTTAGACAAAGCAAGTAATATAATTGAACCGATGACAACCATAATTAATTGATTAGACCAATCAGTACCATTTTTATAAATTTGAGTGCTATAAATAATTAAGCTACCGAAACTACTGATACCGATAACAAGGGAAATCAAAAACCAGTCGAAATTTTTTGTATCATTCACGTTTAATACTTAAATGTTAATCAATATTTCTTAATTTTTAATAATATTAATCTTTATTAATCGTTAATTATTTTTAATCTTTTCAAAACTAAGATTGACAATATAGATCAATTTTCATCTCATCATTATACTATGCAAGAATTTAGTGATTTTTTACGTCATAAATACGCTTATATTGCGATCGCAACTTTTAAACCAGGAAAATTTCCTGAAGCACAAAAATTATTTGAACAAGCTGTTGCAACTTATAATCAAGGTTTTGAAGGTGCATATTTATTTCAAAAACCAAATACCGATGAAGGAATCGCTTTCATTATCTGGGAAAAAATAGAAGATATGGAAGAAAATCAAAGTGCAATTTATCAGAAAATTATGGAAAAAATGAAGCATTTATTTGTATCACCTCCAGAAACAGATTTTTATGAAGTATCAACAGAAATTAGAAATTAAGAATAATTAATTAAACTAGGGTTAAGAAAAACGAATCTAAAACCAAAAATCTTGCTTCCTAAAATCAACCTATAGCAGAAATCATTTCTTTAAACCACATTTTGGATTCTCGGAAAGAGTGTCTTTGCGACGAAAGCGACGAAAGCGAGAAATAAAAAATATGGCTTATTCATCTGAAAAGCGCTGTAAATCAAAGATTTTTGGATCGAACTTAAGTATCTATGCTATAGTCATAGTCTGAGTATCGGTTCTTATGAAAAAACAACCATGAGAGGTAACAGGGAAAGAGTAGTAAAAATCTACCACTGTCCCGCAACTGTGATTGAGATAGTTATGCTCATAAGTCAGAACACCTGCCGAAATAAAATAAACTACATAAGTGTTAATCTGCGAGGTACAGAATGAATACACGTCTTAAAAATCGAATCTGCTTAGGTTTGATGGCAAGTTTTAGTTGTTTGATTATTATTTCTTCTCCAAATCCAGCCTATGCCATGCACATCGCCGAAGGTTTTTTACCTATGTCATGGGCGGTTTTTTGGTGGCTTCTCACCATACCTTTTTTAGTATTTGGGTTTAAATCTCTTTCTCATGTTACACAAAAAAATCCAGAGTTAAAACTGCTTTTAGCTTTATCAGGGGCGTTTGGCTTTGTCTTATCAGCTTTGAAAATCCCTTCAGTGACAGGTAGTTGTTCTCATCCTACAGGCACGGGATTAGGAGCTATTTTATTCGGTCCTTCCGTAATGTCAGTTTTAGGTAGTCTCGTATTACTTTTTCAAGCGGTATTATTAGCCCATGGTGGTTTAACTACTTTAGGGGCAAATATTTTTTCGATGGCGATTGTTGGGCCTTGGGTTGCTTTTGTTATCTATAGTATTATGGTTAGTTGTGGGAAACAAAAATTAGGTATTTTTTTCGGTGCAACTTTAGGTAATTTAGCGACTTATGTGGTTACTTCTATTCAACTGGCAATAGTTTTTCCTGCTGTTGAAGGTGGTGTTATGGCTTCATTTATCAAATTTGGTGGTATTTTTGCTATTACTCAAATTCCCCTTGCCATCAGTGAAGGTTTTTTAACGGTGTTGGTGTGGAATTGGTTACAATCTTATGCTATTAATGAGCTACAAACATTAAAACTATTAAAAATCCAAGAAGGATAATCAAAACTATGTCTAATAAAAAAGTAATAACATCTCAATCTAAAAATAAACAAGGCAACTGGTGGTTAATTTCAGCAGTAATTAGTTTAACAGTCTTACCCTTAATTTTTGTCAAAGGAGATTTTGAAGGTGCAGACACAGAAGCACAAAAATTAATTACAGAAATACAACCTAATTATAAACCTTGGATTAAGCCGATAATTGAACCTGCTAGTAGTGAAATTGCCAGTCTTTTATTTGCCTCTCAAGCTGCCTTTGGGGCGGGAGTTATTGGTTATATTATCGGATTTTATAAAGGGAAAAATAACCATTAACAAAGTTACTACCGACAAGATAACAATTAACAATTAAAAAGCTATTCGCCCTTCTGAATTTTTCATTCTTCATTTTAAATTTTAAATTCCTATGAATGCACCATCAAATTGACTCTTTAGCTTATAGTAACAAATTGCGATCGCTTCCTCCAGAACATAAATTAGGATTTGCCTTATTATTATTTATTTTAGGTTATATCTCTTCTTGTTATATTCAGATTTTAATTAGTGTTTGGTTAATAATTTGGATAATTGTTTATGCTGGTATTCCCTTTGTTTTTTATTGTCAGTTATTGGCAATTCCTTTTGGTTTTTGGTTGATGAGTTTACCTCCTTTACTTATCGGTATTGGGGCTTTTTCTTCTATCAATAATTTTCAACAAGATGTTATTTTTGGTTTCCCATTAGGTAATTTTTTCCTTTATCTGAGTAAGCAAGGAATTGCACAAAGTGGCATAATTTTTACTCGCTCATGGTGTTTAACTTCTTGTATGTATTTTATTCTTTTAACCGTCCCCTTCGGAGAAATAATTACTGTTTTGCAAAAATATAAATGCCCTACTTTATTGACAGATTTATTATTATTAATGTATCGCTTTATTTTTATCTTAACTACTACTGCATCGGAATTAATTACTGCTCAAAAAGCTCGTTTTGGTTATCTTAACTGGCGGCGAGGAATCTATAGTTTAAGTTTGGCAATCGCACAACTATTAACTAAATCATTAGAAAATTATCGACAAATATCATTAGGTTTAACATCCAGAGGATTTCAGGGAGAATTAAGAGTTTGGCATTCTCGCCGTTATTACACAAATTGGCGTTATATAAATGAAGCAATAGCTGGTTATAGTTGTTTATTGGTGGTAGTTTTGGCACAAAATTATTAAGATATTTCAGAACTTATAATGATAGAATTTGAAAAAATATTTTACACTTAGGCTATGATTAATTAATTTTATGAATTAAATTATCTCAGTTTGATTTCTTAAGAAAAAAGATATAGAATTTTTCTCTGGAGGTGTAATAATGACTATAATCGAGATGATTAAATCTTTTCAGACTTTATCAGCAGATGAACAAGATTCCTTGTTAGAAATTTTCCGCAATCATCAAGCAAAAAGGAGAGAAGCTGAAATTTTAGCTAATGCCCTTGAATTGAAAGAGGCGATCGCGCTCGGTACTGCTAAAGTTGGTACAGTGGAAGATTTGATAACAGATTTAAACGAGGTTGAAGATGAAGATATTATGGTGTAAGTGTTTTAAGCGTTCTTATCAGAAAGTTATTCAAAAAAGTCCTCAGTTAAAATCAAAAGTTACAGATGGACTTAAAATATTAGCAAATAATCCTTTTACTCCTTCGATTAAATCTCATAAATTAACAGGAAATTTGAAGGGATTTTGGTCTTTTTCGGTAGCTTATGACTGTAGAATTATTTTTAGTTTTTCTGAAGATGGGGAGTTATTAGAAATGATAATTTTGTTAATTGATATTGGCATTCACGATGATATTTACTGATAAAAATATACTGTTAATTCAACATTAATACTTTAATAAGTATTTGATAATTAATTATGATCATCGAATTTGAAAAAATATTTTACACTTATGCCTGTAGTCAAAAACCGACTATCGAAAATTTATCTTTACAACTTCACGGCGGCAAACGCTACGGTTTAATTGGTAATAATGGCTCTGGTAAAACCACTTTTTTACGGTTAGCAAATGGCTTGTATCGCCCTCATCATGGGCTTATTCGCATTTCAGGGAAACCTTTAAATTACGATCGCCAATCTTTAAAAGAGTGGTATCAACAAGTAGGTTTAGTGTTTCAAGATCCTGAACAACAGTTAGTTGCAACTACGGTGGAAGAAGATTTATCCTATGGATTGTGTAATTTAGGGATACCAAATATAGAAATTGAGCAAAGAGTAGCTATTACTTTAAAAGATTTTAATTTAACAGAATTAGCCCATTTTCCGGTTAATTATCTTAGTTTAGGGCAAAAAAAACGTTTGGCGATCGCCGATGTTATGATTCTTAAACCCAAGATATTATTATTAGACGAACCAACAGCATACCTTGATCCGAAACAAAGAAAAGAACTGATTAAACAATTAGAGCAAATTTTCAAGGAAGGCACAACTATCTTATTAGCAACTCACGATCTTGATTTTATTTATCGATGGGCAGACTGGATTTTTGTCATGGATAGGGGGAAAATTGCTCTGGAAGGTACACCAAAACAAGTTTTTGAGCAAAAAATCCTTTTAGAACAATTAGACCTAGATATACCCTTAGAATTAAAATTAAGAACATCAATAATAGACAATTAATTATTTTTTCGCAATATTATAGTAAGGAGGTGTGATCGTATCATCCTCTTTTTTTTAGAGCAATTTCAAACACATATCTCTACATAAAGTAACAAACTGTTACAGTTCATAACAAAGATGAGCAATTATGTCAATGTCAGTGGTAGCATTGCCTAGATAGTAAATATAATTACCATAAAAGCAATATCTGTATGAGCGAAACAATTCAACTCACTGGACAATTACCTAAATTTGGTGGTAGCACTGGCGGTTTACTTTCTGCTGCTGACAGAGAGGAAAAATATGCTATTACTTGGACAAGTAAAAAAGAGCAAGTTTTTGAATTACCTACTGGTGGCGCTGCCATTATGAATGAAGGTGAAAATTTATTTTATTTTGCCCGTAAAGAACAAGCTTTAGCCCTTGGCACTCAATTTCGCACCAAATTTAAGCCTAAAATTGAAGATTACAAAATTTACCGTGTATATCCTACTGGTGAAATCCAATATCTTCATCCTGCTGATGGTGTATTCCCTGAGAAAGTTAATGAAGGTCGTGAATTTAACGGTAAAATTGACAGAAGCATTGGTAAAAATCCAGAGCCTGTCACCCTCAAATTCTCTGGTAAAGCACCTTACGAAGTATAGTTATATATAGTATTAATCTATATTTGTGACACAGGCATCTTGCCTGTTAATCATCAATGTCTTGTTTTTAATACTTAATTAAAATGGTGGGCATTGCCCACTGCACATTTTTAATCGTTAATTTTTGACAATTGCCACAATTTATTATCAGATATTTGCAGTAAAATTTGGTGATAAGTTCTTAAACTTTCACGATGGCCAACGCTAATAAAAGTCGTGTTTGTTTCCAAAAGATGTTTATATAAATTCGCTTCATTTTTTGCATCTAAGGCACTGGTAGCCTCATCAAGAATAGCGTATTGTGGTTGATTAATCAAAATACGAGCAAAAGCGACTCTTTGTTGTTCTCCTAAAGATAGCACCTCTCCCCAGTCTTTTTCTACTTCAAAACCTCCAAATTTTTCGGCTAAATGAGGTAAATTGACTATATTTAAGATATTTTGCAATTCATTTTCTGTAATCTTTTTTGTGAGACTAGGATATATCAACTGTTCTCTTAATGTGCCAATAATCATGTAAGGTTTTTGAGGTAAGAATAACATTTTATTCAATTCTGGGCGAAAAATTGCCCCAGTGCCTGAATTCCATAATCCGGCGATCGCCCGTAATAATGAACTCTTACCGCAACCACTTGTACCCATAATTAATAAACCTTTTCCTTGAGGTAAATTGAAGCTCACATTTTCCATTAATGTGTTTTGATAATTAGGAGTTTGTAAAGTTAAATGTTCGATGGCTAATTGTCCATTTTCAATAGTATCAATTATGCGATTTTCAAGGTTCTTTTTCGTTAATAAATCGGCTTTTTCTTCAGGAGATAAAAATTGATAAAAACTAGATAAACGATTGATTCCAGCGGCAAAAGTTGTCAAAGATTGGAAACGACTAACGATGATATTTAAAGAATAAAATACCCTAGCAAATGCTCCCGTTGCTTCACTAACTTTTCCTACTTCTAAATCACCTGAAAAAACACTTGGTGCAACCACAATAGCTGGAATAACATAGGGTAAAAATTCAAAAGTATTAATAAACAATCCTAAATACAATTCTTGCCAAATAATTAAAGCATTGAAGTTTTTATATAAGTCAGTAAATAGGTTATTTAAGTTGTTTTTTTCTTGGCTTTCTCCTTGATAAAAAGCGATAGATTCAGAGTTTTCTCTTACCCTGACTAAACCGAAACGAAAGTTAGCTTCTTTTTGTAATTGGCTAAAATTTAAACTAACTAATTTTTTCCCAAAAACCCCTGTAGCAATTAAAGTTCCCACAAGAGAATAAACTAATAAAAAGATAACTAACTTTTGTGAAATTGACCACAAAACAAAACTAAAAGCTATTACTTGTAAAATAGATTGAACAACTACTAATAAAAATAGTAAAGAATCTTGAGTAAAACTTCTAATATCTTCAGAAATTCGTTGATCTGGATTATCAATATCAATATTTTTTGCAGCTAATTGATAAAAAGATCTATTGCTAAAATACTTATCTAAAAAATGTTCACTTAACCATTTTCGCCAATATAAACCTAATTTACTTTGAGTATAAGAAAATCCCGCAAATAAAGGGACATAAACTACTAAAATCACTAAAAATCTCAAGACAGTTTCCCAAAATTTTGTCTCATTTTTTGCAGATAAAGTAGAAATTAAATCTCCTTGAGCTGTATTTAATAAAACACTTAATTGAGTATAACCAACTAATAATAATCCTAAAACAATTAAAAGAGTAAAAGCTCCTTTTTTTTCATTTCCTAACCAATACAATTTGGCGATCGCCCAAAAGCGACTAAAAACACTAAAATTAAAACCACGCATATTTAATGAGTCTCAAAATCAAATTTAGTAGGGTAGGCAATGCCCACAATTATTTAAAGAAAAATTGATGAATCTTATTATCTCAGAAAAAGCGCAGAAATATTTTATTGATTTAAAACTTGATTAACTGTAATATTTAATTCAGGAAATAAAGCAGATTTAATGATTTCTTCATCTTTAAATTCAGTGACATCATAAAAACCAGCTACTAATAATAAAATAGAAATTTTTTGCTCAAAAGGATCGATAATCCAATATTCAGGAATCTCCATCGTTGCATATTCTGAGCGTTTATAACGGTAGTCATCTTCACTATTTCCCTTGCTAACAATTTCGATAACTAAGAAAGGAGAAGACTCAATAATTGCCGAATTTAAACTTTTTATTTCTGTGCATTGTTCTGGTGATAAAATCATTAAATCAGGAATTCGGGCTTTATTTTTAGAAATTCTTACACCTACATTACCCGGCATTACTAAATAAGTTAATTTTAATCTTTCAATTTCTTGCTCAAGTAACTTAAATACCAAGCGCATAATTAAAGCATGAAAACCACTAGCAGGGGGCATAATAATTAATTCTCCATTCACGAATTCACATTTATAATCATTACTACCAGATAAAGCTAAATACTCTTCAAAAGATACGGTTTTTTCTAATGTTTGAACCATAACACCACATTTTTTAATTATTATTGAATCTAATATAACAATGATAATCTTCAATATTGTGTAAAATCAAAATCAGTAAAAATGTTATGCTAGATTTTTGCTAATTTCATTTCAAATGAAGGAATTGTGACTGTGACAGATAACGACAAAAATCAAAATCAACGAGATAAAGAAAATTTTATCTTTCCTCATGCTTCCTATCGTGGAGAGTTTAGCCCAGAAAATTTAGTTTTCAACGCTAACTTACAAGAATTTGCTCAAAAAGTAAGCTATGTTTGTAACTTAGAAACTAATGGGAAAATTTCCTCTCAAAGTGCTTATCTTCAAATTAAAAATCTTTGGAAAGAATTAAAAGCAAGTATGAAAAATTTAGGTTTAGAGGAGAAAAAATAGTAAAATTAACTGTAATTACTCATGCAAAATTAATTGTATAGAGTCAATGCAAGGCAATACAAGGCAATGCAAGGGGTTTCAACCCATTGTTAATCTTTGTTACCATAGCTTTGAGAAAAATAAAATGCAGTATTAATTTTTTAGAATTTAGAATTTAGAATTTAGAATTTAGAATGAAGATTTTACCAGTGCATTGTTACCCATTGCCCATCGCCCATTCCCCATTGCCTATTGCCCATTGCCGCAACTTGTGTAACAAGTCTATTATTTATGTCTCGTTCTAAATCTTTACAATACTATATTTTAGCCCGTATTTTACTCGGACCCCTAATGATATGGACAATTATCACTATTGTTTTTTTATTATTAAGGGCAACCCCAGGCGATCCTGCTGATGCGATACTTGGCACAAGAGCACCCGAATCGGCAAAAGAAGCGTTAAGAGAAGAATTAGGTTTAAATGCTCCTTTATGGTTACAATATTTTCGTTATTTAATACAAGTTCTTAATTTTAATCTTGGCACTTCTTTAAGTAGTCGTGGTTTAAATGTTTGGGATGTTATTCAACAATATTTTCCTGCTACCGTAGAATTAGCCTTATTTGGAATTATTGTGGCTATGGTCTTTGGTGTTACCATTGGTATCATATCAGCATCTCGTCCTAATACCGTGTTTGATGTAGGGGGAAGATTATTTGGTATTATCACTTACTCATTACCATTATTTTGGGTAGGTATGATCATGCAGTTAATTTTTGCGGTACAATTACGTTGGTTTCCCCTCGGCACAAGGTTTCCAGTGGGGATGGCAACGCCGAAAACCATTACTGGATTATATACCCTAGATAGCTTATTCTCTTTCAATTTAGGGCAATTTTTCACCTCTATCCATTATCTAATTTTACCTTGTTTAACTTTAGGTATTTTATTAAGTGGCATTTTTGAACGTATTGTTAGAGTAAACTTAAAACAAACATTAAAATCTGAGTATGTAGAAGCCGCTAGGGCAAGAGGTATTCAAGAAAACAAAATTTTAGTGTCCCATGCTCTCAAGAATGGTTTAATACCCGTTATAACTGTCATGGGTTTAACTTTTGCTTCTTTATTAGGAGGTGCTGTTTTAACAGAAGTTACATTTTCATGGCCAGGATTAGGTAACAGATTATATGAAGCGATTTCTTTGAGAGATTATCCCACCGTACAGGGAATTATGGTATTTTTTGGTGTAATAGTAGTATTTGCTAGTATTTTAATTGATATTGTTAACGCTTTAATTGATCCTCGTATTCGATATTAACATTAAAATTATTACATAATTGTTTCAGAGAGTAGGGGCTTAAGATATTAAGCCCTTATATATTTAACCCTTATATATTCAGCTCGTATAAGATACGGGAGTAGCATTGGTTAGAAGTTAAGGTGAAAAGCAAGGTTTAGCCTCAAATTTTTAGTTTACTGTGCTATTTTAGAGTTAACAGAGGTAGAATCATCTTCCCAAAGAGACTCAGAAAAAGAACTACCTAAACTACTATTGCTTACAATAGGCTCTCTAACTTGATAAGAGCTACCCGATACAGTACTCACTTTAACGCTTCTAGGAGTGAATAAAAAGATACTTTCTCCAATTCTCTCTTGATGGCCGTCAATAGCGTATGTACCACCTGCGACAAAATCCACAGCTCTTTGTGCTTCATCAGGCTCCATTATATTTAAGTTTAATACCACACATCTTTGTTCTTTCAAAGTTTGAATTACTTGGGGAATTTCATCAAAAGTGTGAGGCTCAATGACAACAACTTCATTCACAATGTTATTAACTCCTGGCATTCCGATAACGTTACTGGGTAAACTACTTCCGATACTACTGTCCATATCCATATAAGAAGGTGAAGATAACTCCATTTTCAGGTGCGATTTATCCCGTTGACGACGACGAGAAGGAGTGGCAGATTGTACTACTTGAGGCTCTGGCTGTTGTACTTCCTTTACAGGTTCAACAGTTTTTGTCTCTTTCGGTAAATCTTGGGTAGCCATATTCTCGATTTCATCTTCGTAATATTGGTAATCTTGCTGTCCTCCACCAATAATATCTTTTAATTTTCCTAAAAAATTACTCACTTGTTTAATTCCTCAACGACTCTAGTATAATAGTACAAAGTTTGTGATTCCACACAAAAATATAATAAAAATAAAACTTATTTTATCTTATCGGTAAAATTTTGAAGACTCCTATTTAATCAGGCGATCGCAGTTTTTAGTAGTTAAGCCTTGTCAAACTGGTAGTAAGTCTTTTGGGATTGTTAAAAACGTTACAAAAAAACCTCTATTAAAATTAATACATTCATTCTGGTAAATAATCAATATTTAAAATTAAGTCCAATTCAAAAGGTAAATTTTCAGGAAAAGTTGCTATATTTAAACCAGTTTCAATGGATGCTTTTTTTCTCGCTTTTTGATAACAAGTTAATAATTTTTCTTGATAATATACCCTTAAACTTGGACTTTGTTTTAAAGATTCCATAATTCTGTCTCGATGTTCATAAATAGTTAAACGCCAACTATTAGTACGTTTTTGAGGTTGATATTGATACTTTAATAAGTGCATTAATAAAACCTCTAAATTGCTGGTAATACTATTTCTTTCACTTCTCCCCAGAGTTTGTATTTCTTCTAACAAATTGGGTATATCTAATTCATTTAATCTTCCCTCTTTTAATAATAATCCTGTAGTTTCTAACCAAAGAAAAAAATCTTTTTCATATAAACAAATTGTTTCATTAGTCGGTTTTTCAATGACTTGAATATCCATATTTTTATTTATTTCTTGATGATTTTTTTTAACCAAAGTTCTGACTACAAACTTTTTTAATTCTTTCTTTGATGATTTTTACGTTAAAAATTATAAGAAATTTAAGGCTTTTCCTCTTACATTAGTATTTAGTTTTCCTTTTTCCAAAGCTATATTTCCATTGACGATAGTATATACGGGAAAGCCCGTTAAATTCCAACCTTCAAAAGGACTCCAACCGCATTTTGTAGCTAAATTTTCTTTTAATACAGGTTTATAGTTATGTAAATCTACCAAGATTAAATCCGCATCATAACCGACAATTATTTCTCCTTTATTAGGAATATTATACAGTTTTGCCGGATTGGTACACATCCATTTTACCACTTGAGTAAGGGTACATCGTCCTTTTTTGTATTCCGTTAACATTAATGGCAGTGAAGTTTCAACCCCTGGCATTCCTGAAGGGCTATGAGGATAAGGTTTCGCTTTTTCTTGTAAAGTATGAGGTGCATGATCTGTTGCAATACAATCAATTACTCCATCTAATAACGCCCTCCATAAAATTTCGTTATTTTCAGGCGATCGCAAAGGGGGATTCATTTGTGCTAAAGTGCCAATTCTTTGATAGTCGTTGGTATTTAATAAAAGATGTTGAGGGGTGACTTCTGTGGAAATCCATGGAGTTTTATATTCTCGTAAATATTCAGCTTCAATGCCAGTACTAAGATGTAAGATGTGTAAACGGCGTTGATATTTATTGGCCAATTTTACTGCCAATTTGGTGGCATTAAGGGCGGTTTTTTCGTCTTGAATCACGGAATGAATAGCTGGATCTGTGTTACCTTTGAACAGTATTTTTCTTTCTACAATTCTAGCTTGATCTTCTGCATGAACAGCAATTAAACGGCTACCTTTAGCGAAGATAGGTTCAATTTCAGTTTCTGTACTTACTAATAATGCGCCATGATTAGATCCCATAAAGATTTTTATACCACAAGCGGGGTTGGCATTTCGCAAATCATCCAAATTTTCTGCGGTAGCACCCATAAAAAAGCCATAATTAACTAAACATTTTTGACTAGCACGGTATAACTTGTCATCTAAAATTGCCTGAGTGGTGGTTAAAGGGATGGTATTAGGCATTTCAAGGAAGGATGTGACCCCTCCCTTAGCACAGGCACAGGAGGCGGTAAAAAGGTCTTCTTTGTGTTCTAATCCGGGTTCACGAAAATGGACTTGGGGATCGATGACACCGGGTAGTAAAGTTAAACCAGTAGCATCGATAACTTGTGCGGTATCACTAGTTAATTTAGGGGCAATTTCGGCAATTTTTCCTTCTTTAATCAACAAATCTCCCAAGAAAATACCCGCCGTTAGGCAATAAAATTTCTGCGTTGTGAATTAATAAATCAGACGTCATAGTTATCTTAATAATTTATTATGAAAATGGATAATTTTAACTTGTTTAAGTATAGTCTTTTATGGTCGAGAAGTTATCAGGAATTAGGGATAATTTTTTTATTTAATTTTCCATTTTGTTAGAGGCTAGGCAGTTTCATTCTCTTAATAAAAAAAATATTTATTCGTCATAAGTTAAAAGTTTGCATAAATTATAAAAATTTAGCTCTTTCTTGTTGAGTTTTTGTGAGAATTTCTGTTAATTTATTCCATTTTTTTTGTTCAATATTTTCGATGATTTTACTTAAATTTTCTTGATATTCTTTCAATGTAACTAATAATTGTTTACGATTATATTGTGCCATCATTAACCCTAATTCCACATTTCCCCCTCCTACTCTGCTTGTATCTTTAAATCCTGAACTTGCTAAATTTTGTGCTAATTCTATCACTTCTTGATTGTCATTATTAAGACAACTATTAATTAAATTTGCACTTATCATTACGGGTAAATGAGAAATCCATGCTACCGCTTGATCATGTATCTCTGGTGTTGATTCGTACATCTTACATCCTAGCGATCGCCATATTTGAGTTACTTTATGGATAGCATCGGTAGAAGTATTTTTTACTGGAGTAATAACACAAGGGGCATTTTTAAATAAATCAAATTCTGCTGCTTCAATGCCTTGATTTATCGTACCAGCCATGGGATGACTTCCGACAAAATTACCCCATAATTCTGTGGCTTTATAGACGATAGCACCTTTAACAGAACCTACATCAGTAATAATTGTTTTTCGAGGTAGATATTGAATTATACTCTTAATAGTGCTTAAAATGGCTTCTATAGGGGTACAAATAAAAATTAGTTCTGTTTCTGCCAAAATTGAAAAATCAACAGTAGCATCGGTGACTATCCGTTTTTTTATAGCAAGATTACAAGTAGTTAATTGACGAGAAATTCCGATAACATTATAACCTTGACGAGTTAAATCTAAACCTAACGAACCACCGATTAAACCTAAGCCAATGATACCTATTTTCACTTATTTTACTCCAAAAAACCGAAGGACTAAAGTCTTAATGACAAATTTTGAATTAAATTTATTCTTTAAAGATTAATTAAATTACATTAATTTTTTTAGCAATATTCTCTTTTTTTCTCTGATAATGATAGAAATAGTTAATATTCTTGATTAAATAAATGTATATTTTAAAATGATGGAAAAATCAAATGTTTATTTCTCAGAATCTCACTTAAATATTTTACACCTTATGAGTGCGATCGCCTGGGCAGACGGGAATTTAAGTAAAGAAGAAACAGATGTATTGCTAGAATTGTTTAAAACAGATTTACCAGTAGATCCAGAACCGATAGCTTATATGGGCGATAATATGACATTATATGATACAGTGTCGGCAAATCCTGCTATTTATGAACAAATACAAGAAAGAATAGAGGCTGAGTTAGCGTTTAAAGATATTCTTAATAGTTATAAAAATAATTCAATTCCTTTAGAAGATTTAGTGGCACCAATAAAAACCATTGAAGATCGTTGTTTAGCGATAAAGTTGGCTTATATGGTAGTTAAAGCCAGTGCTGATGATGAGGGTAATTTAATTTCTGCTTCAGAAAAAGTAATTTATCGCCAATTATTACAGTTACTAGAAATCGAGGAGAATTTAGTCAAAAAAATTGAATGGGAAGCTGATAAAGAATTAGAAAAATTCCAACATCCTTTCAAAGCATTTATGGCAAATGTAAAAAAAATTCTCTTTAAAAAAATTGAGATTTAATTAGTAATTAGGGTTTGTTGCTGAGAATCATAAGGCTATTAAAATCAAGGGTTTTGACATAATATCAGGTTAATTGAAACAATAATAAAAGAACAATATGTAAAACGGGCCTCTTGCCCGTCTCTAATTATAAATAATTATCCGTAGCAAAATTAAGAGCGTAAATAACGAGAAAAATTATAGTTAGTATTTTGTACTCTAGCTATGCGATTACTGGCAAAATCTCTGATAAAATCATGGGCGGGATAAGCGACAACGATTAAGGTAGTAATAATGGTAATTTTTTGAATTAATTGGTTCATAATTTTTCAATGATTGATAGAGATAAATGATCATTAATATTTATTAGCATTACTCCTTCGCTAATCCATTACCGACAAAAATTTGATCAGTAGTGATTTAAAACTGCTATGAGGATGATCATAACATATAGCAATCCGTTTAGGATTTGTAAACAATCAAAGACTATCAAAAATCAGTTAAAATCCTTGTTCACAATAACAAATGACAAATGACAAAATATTTAATTTTACCAGACACAACCTAAATAAGAATGCTATATCAATTTTGTATTGTGTTTACAAATTTAGTAATTATTAAAAAAAAAATCTAATAATTAAATAAATTTTTCTACCATTTCTGAAGCTGATTGATTAATGTCATCTGCTAAATTAAACAATTCTCTACCAGTATGTAAATAATAATCGTCATAGGTGATAGTGAATCTTTCCAACTCTTCAATACCATCATTAATATGGTTTAATCCATAATAAAGATTAGCAGCAATTCCGGCATATAAACTAGGATTTGGTTGAGATGATAAAATATTTCTAGCTTGAGTAAAATTTTGATAACATTTGTTTAAATAATTAGTGAAAATTAACATTAAACAATCATCAAATACATCAGCAGATAAATGTTCAATTTGTATTTCTAAGGGCATAATAATCTCAGAAATTAAACGATTAACAGGAAAATAAACTTCTTTTAACCACTGACATTGAGAAATATCTCGTTGTTTTTGTTGTTGCCTATTTTGCTGATAATATGTAGAAGCTGTTTGACTTTTTTCTTGTCGATAACTAACAGTATTAGCAAATTGTTGACTTAATTTTTGATCATAAATATGACGATTTTGTTCATCACTAAGCACCTCATAAGCGGCATTTAAGATAATAATTAAATCATGGTTAGCATTTTTATGGTTACTATCAGGATGAAATTCTTTAACTAAACGCCGATAGGCTTGTTTTATTTCCGTTGTAGAAGCATTAATTTCTACTTGTAAAATTTCGTAATAATTCATTTTTAACTGAAATCTTTAAACAATGGAGTACTTAAGTATCGTTCTCCGAAACTAGGTTGAATCATGACAATTAGTTTACCTTTATTTTCAGATCTTTGACCTAATTTTATCGCCCCAGCCAAAGCCGCACCAGTGGAAATTCCTGATAAAATGCCTTCTTGCCGTGCTAATCTTCTAGCATAAATCATCGCTTCATCATCAGTAACAGTGATAATTTCATCGATTAACTCTAATCGTAATACTTCAGGGATGAAACCAGCACCAATGCCTTGTATTTTATGAGGGCCAGGTTTTCCACCTGATAATACAGAACTATTTTTAGGCTCAATGGCGATCGCCTTAAAAGTAGGTTTTTTGGGTTTAATGACTTCAGTGACACCAGTAATGGTACCACCAGTGCCGACACCCGCCACAAGGAAATCAATTTTACCATCAGTATCATCCCAAATTTCTTCGCCAGTGGTTTGATAATGAATTTGAGGATTAGCGGGGTTTTGGAATTGTTGCAACATATAGGCATTGGGAGTAGTATCAAGAATTTCTTGAGCCCGTTGAATGCAACCTCTCATACCTTCACTACCTGGGGTTAACTCTAATGTTGCCCCATAAGCGCGTAACATTGCCCGTCTTTCTTCACTCATAGTTTCAGGCATGGTTAAAATTAACTGATAACCTTTTGCGGCGGCTGCCATAGCTAAAGCAATACCAGTGTTACCAGAAGTAGGCTCAACTAAAATGGTTTTTCCTGGTTTAATTAAACCTGCTTTTTCGGCAACATTAATCATATTAACGCCAATACGATCTTTGACAGAAGCGGAAGGATTCATGCCCTCCAATTTAACAATAATTTCAGCAACACAGTTTTCTTGTTGAGGAATACGATTAAGTTTAATTAATGGAGTTTTACCGACTAATTCGGTGATATTATTAACAATTTTCATTATGTACTAATAGGATATATTTTTATTAATTATATAGGCAATGGGCAATTGGCAAAATTTCCTCATTCTAAATTCTAAATTTTAAAGAGTTTCTTTGATTTTTTACTAATTTTAAAAAATGCAAGTTAAATGCGTTTTAGCTTAGTAGATATTTTCAATAATTAGTAAAATTAGGGATAAATCCCTTACGACAAACCTTCTTACACACTTTTATAATATAAACATATTAAAAACCTTTAATTTTTCAAAAAATTTTTGATAGTAGTTAAATAAGTTTGACTATCTTCTAACATAGGAAAATGGCCAGTTTGGGGAATTTCTACATAATCAATATTATCCCTATTTAAAACCGCAGCTGCTTTTCCCTTATATGAGGGAATTATTTGATCTTTTTCTCCTGAAATTAATAAAGTTGGTACTTTTATTTTCGCAAATTCTTGAGGCATAATATCCACTGCTTTTTTACTTACGGAAGAATAAATTGTCTTTAAGGCAGCGTTATAATCTGCTAATAAAAAATCTTCTAAAAAAGCAATACTCATCTCTTTTGGAATCCTTTGATATAAGAATCTAGCCATGAACATTTTATCAGCAAAAGGTACTTTTAAAAACCAATTGTAACGAAATTTAACTACATAAGCACCTAGTTGATGAAAAGCGGAAAAAGCAAGGGCATTATAAATAAAAATTCCATTGCAAGTTAAGATAGCTTTATGGATTCTTTCAGGGGCTAAATTTAACAAAATTACTCCTATTGATGCTCCCATAGAATGGGCATTAAAATAAATTTTATCGAGGTTAAATATATCTAATAGTATTAATAAATCTTGAGCATAATCTTCTAATTCATAACCAATATTTACTGGTTTTTCTTCTGTTGATTTACCAAAACCACGCATATCATAGAGTAAACAATCATATTCATCAGAGATCGCTTTAGCTGTATTATACCAGTATCGACAAGAGCCTCCCCAACCGTGAATAAAAACCATGACAGGCTTAGGATTATTGTTTTCTGAGGGTTGTCGAATCCATTGGTAATAATGATTTACTCCTCTAATATTAATTTTTCCTTGGGGATCAATAATCATGTTTCAATAGATAAAATTAGAAAAATAATTGATAATAATAAATTTATTTCTCTTCAGTATATTTTAACTTGAGACGCAATCTAAATAATTACCTATGGCTAACTTTTTCATCTATCTAATTATATTTATTTGGGGTGCGTGTATTGGTAGTTTTCTGAATGTGGTAATTTATCGCATCCCGGCAAATATATCTTTGATAAATCCTCCCTCAAGATGCCCAAAATGTAAACATCTTTTAGGTAAAACAGAAAATATCCCCGTTATCGGTTGGTTATGGTTACAAGGTAAATGTCGTTGGTGTCATACTGCCATTTCACCTCGCTATCCTCTGATAGAAGCAATAACAGGGTTATTTTTTATTTTAGTATTTTATCAATTTGGTTTTACATGGTTAAGTGTCGGTTATGTGATTTTCCTGAGTTGGTTAATTGCTTTAGGGTTGATAGATATGGATACCATGACATTACCTAACTCTCTTACTC
>NZ_VRZC01000060.1 GCF_016743215.1 Geminocystis sp. GBBB08 | reverse complement strand
AGTAGGGTCTGCTTAAGGAGATTGTATTTTGCATGAATCAATAAAATTATTTTAAAAGTGCATCGAATATTAGGAATTTTTCTACCTGTCTGTCCACTTACTTGTCCACCTGTCTTTCACGACTTTTCTTCTGTCGAACTGAGGTATGGATTAGGGATGAGAAATTGTCCATTTTCTAATTTCCTGACGAATTTTTCTTCTCCCTTGCAAACGATATTGGTTGATAACTTCTGGAATCTCTTGCACTGGTAAATTGGGAAAAACTAAACTAAATAATGACTCTTGATAGGTTTCATCATCTTGTAATAAGTAAATCTTTAACCTTCCATCATCATAACACCATAATTCAGGCACTCCTAAACGGGCATAAATAGGAAAACGATTTAACGATTTACTGGTATGATCTATTTCTAAAGCAAGATCTGGTGGTGGATCACAGTTTAAATCATAGTGTAATTGACCTCTTATTTTCGGCTCATTTTGAAAATAAAAACAATTGTCTGGTTCAATTCCTACCATTTTTGCCTGTTTACGCCAAGTGGTTGAGCCTAAACTTTCATAATCTCTCTCTAAAGCCTCAGCAATATCTTTTATACAATCGCCAATATTCTCTTTATAATATTCGTGTTCGGGTAAAGGACTCATAATTTCTAACATTCCATCATCATAAGCAATTCTAGCAGAACGAGTTTGCCCCAAATCTGTGAGGATATTTTCAAATTGTTTCCAACTGATATTATATAGTAAGACACGATCAGCTCTTTTTTTGGTAAGCATCATAATGGACGAAACTAGAGATTTACTAATATAATAACTCGATTTTTTATGTTTCAATGAGTAATTATTAAAATAATTCTATTATGTTTTATGTTTATCAGGGAAGAGAGTAAATAATAATTTGTTTATGTAAACTTTTCCAACTATAGTATTTCCTTGAGGAGTTTTTTCTTCCCAAATATCATTATTCAGAATTTCTGTCTCAGTTTCTTGCTTATTTTCCACCTCAAAAGTTGAAGATTCTTTCTCCTTTTTTTCTATCTCTGGGGCAATTTCCTCTATTGGTTGCATAATTTCTTCATTTTCTTGATTAATATTTAATCTATTTTCTTCTTCTTGATTATTTACCGAAATATTTTCTTTACCTAAATTTGTCGAAAACCCTTTTTTAACACCATTAATAATCGTTTGTGTCGGCGAATTTATCATTGGAGGTGTTGTATTTACTGCTACTTCTTTCTTTAAATTTACTTGACGAGAGCGATCGCCAATGATCGAACCGGCTGGGACAACACTCATAGCTTCAATATTACTATGATAAACCGTCACTGAAGCACCTAAAGATACTTGAGAGCCAATGGTACAATTACCTAAAATTAAAGTACCCGATCCTAAGATCGTATTTTCTTGAATGATAATATCTCCCTCATAAGCCGTGATAATCGTACCCATACCGACACAAACTCCTTGACGAAGAATGATTTTATGGCCAAAAGTCGCATTTAAAATTACACCAGGGGCAATAATAACACTTTGATCAATGGTGACATCACCTCGTATTTGAGTTGTATCTTTAGAACTAGGTTGAAGAATAGGTAATGACATTAGCTATGACAAAAAGAGAAGTAGAGGGAGAATAGACAAGTTGACTAAAACACTAAGACAATAATAGAACATAAAAGTAACAAATATTAGGTATGGTTAATTCCTAATTCCTAATTCCTAATTAATTATGGTCTTTGAATGATAGTTTCTAAAACACGACGTTTAGCCTGACTATCAATGCCGATTAAACGCACATACTCCCCAGCATGATCTTGTACACAAGCCTCTAAAGCCGAAATTACTTGACCTTCAGTTGTACCTTTAATAGGGGAACAACTTTGCCAAGATTTACTTTTGAAACGTCTTACATCTGCGTGTTCTGTGCCTATTTGATAACCCTGAGATAAAAGACTACGAACTTGGGCGATCGCCTCTGGACTTAAGGTACTATTAACGACACTTGCACTATTCCCGTTATTTTGAGGAGTTTGATAACTAGTACCCTTACCATTACTGTTGAGAGTAGCTGTTTCTCCCGGACGTTGAATAATTACTTGAGATACACGACGTTTGGCTTGAGGATCAACTCCTACCAATTGGACATAATTGCCGCTCAAATCTGCTAAATAACCTTGAATAGTATTGATAGCTTCATTGACAGATTTGGTATTAACACTAGGTGCAGTTAACCAAGATTTAGTTTTAAAACGACGAGCATCGGCATATTCAATACCAATACTATAACCACCTTGAATTAAAGAGCTAATTTCAGAGGCTAAATTACCGTTACCTTTACCGTTGCTCACAGGAACGTGACCGTTACCATTACCATTAACTTTAGCCGTGCTACTATTACTAACTTGTACCGGTGCTGGTACATCCGTAGGACGTTGGATAATAATTTCAGCAATTCTACGTTTAGCTTGAGGATCAACGCCAATTAAACGTACATATTCGCCCTTATACTCATTTAATATATTGCCTAACTCTGCTAAGATTCCGCTTTCATTAGTAGCATTTAAAGAACCACTTAACCAAGATTTGCTCTTAAAACGACGAGTATTAGCGTGTTCAATACCAATGGTAGAACCTTGTCTTAACAGGGATTGGACTTGATTGATAATATCTGTATTTAAACTCATATTAGTTACTGATTGATAACCATTAGTTTGATTATGGGTTTGGGGTTGCTCGGAAGCATTATTTTGTTCTTTGATAGGATTAATACAAGCATGATTAGTCGCACAGTGATAACCAGCAGCTAACGCTTCATTAATATGGACAACATGAGACGCAAATTCTCGATCTTCAGGTTGCACATCCGGAAGGCGATCGGCTTGTTGTTGATTAGTAATAACCGAACCCGAAGGCACATATTTACCCGGTGGAATTTCCACGTCCTGAATCAGAGCGTGCATCATAACAATACAACCATCTCCGACTCTGGCATTAAAAACCGTCGATCGAAAACCGATAAAACAGTGATTACCGACATAAGCTGGACCATGAATTAAGGCTAAATGAGTGATGCAGGAATCTTCACCAATCCATACAGAATAGTCTTGTCCATCATCACCTTTAACCCTACCTTGCTCCAATCCATGAATTACTACCCCATCCTGAATATTGCTACTATCACCAATGTGAAAAGGTGTACCTTCATCGGCCCGAATGGAAGTACCCGGGGCAATTAAAACATTTGCTCCGACTTTCACATCTCCAATTAAATTAGAGAAAGAATGAACATAAGCAGTAGCATCCACTTTTGGTTCAGCTAAATTTTTTGACCAAGGAGTAGGGGGAGCAGCCATTATAGGGACGCTCAAAATAAACCTCCACAATAATTATCTTATTTAATCTCTCAAGGACATTCATTAGGATCTTAAGAGTATCTCAAACGATTAATACTTTTGTCCTAATTAATCCTCACAGAATTATTTGCTTGAAAATTAAAATACAAAAATAGACAACGAAAGTAATTCAGAATAAAATTAATTTTAATCAAGAAATGATCACTTCTTCTTACTATGCTTTTGTCTATTCCCCATAGACTGAATCAAGTATGTTAATACATTCGTTCGGCTTCTTTTTTGCTGTAAAGCATATCAGAGCCGGAGGTAACAGTATCGATAATGCCAACTACCATTGCATCCACAGGGCGTTCTCCATGACCAGTTTCTTTCCGAGCTGCACTACCACGAGTGATAAGCACCCATTCATTAATACCAGCCCCAACGGTGTCCCCAGCTACTTCATAATTCGGTAGTACTTTACCATCAGCATCTAAAAACTGTACTAATAATAATTTGACACCGGTTAAAGTCTTTGACTTGTGAGTACTTACAACTGTACCGCATACTTTGGCAATTTGCATTAATTTATTTCCTCATTAAGATCTGCCCAAAGGACGAGGATTGATACTTTCTCTGAACTGTTCTACTTCTTCAGTGTAACGAATTGGTAATACATATTCAAGGTTTTCGTGAGGACGAGCGATAATATGATGAGATAAAACTTGACCACCTTTTACTCGTTTAACGTTTTCAATTCCGGCGGCAACGGATGCTTGTACTTCAGACACATCACCACGAACAATTACGGTAACACGACCGCTACCAATTTTTTCATAACCCACAAGAGTTACACGAGCCGCTTTTACCATAGCATCAGCGGCTTCTACTACGGCGGGAAACCCTAGAGTTTCAATCATTCCTACTGCAATTGACATTTTATTTTTCCTTTGATACACTAAACTTACGAAACATTGAATCTAGTGTTACGATAAAAAAAGTTTTTTTATTCACAACATTTACATAACTAATAAATTAATCAAATTTAGTTAGTCAATAAATAATGAGTATTTTTACTTTATTTATGCGTCTATTTACTTTGATTCTAGATATTTTAATCTACCTAAAATAAGCATAGACAAGCATGGTACGTTTGACAAGATAAATCACGATGATATTTATTAATCGATTGCTTAACGATTCTTAATCAGTAGAATTGAGGATTTTTATATATAGATAATAGCAAATAGTTTTAAAATTATCTATAGTTATTTTTCTATCATTATAATTTGGCAATTTTCTGATTAACTTGCCCGTTTATAAGCCTCATCTAAGACTTCTGATAAAGTAGGATGAGCATGAATATTAAAAGCTAATTGATGTACTGATTCACCTTGGGCGATGGCATTTGCCGCTTCTTGAATTAAATCTGAAGCATGAATTCCGATAATATGGACACCTAGTAACTCACCCGTATCTTTTCGATAAATAATTTTAGCGATCCCATCGGTTTCTTTCTCTGCTAAAGCCTTAGAATTGCCCTTAAAATAGGTTTTAGTGGTTGCGACTTCAAAATTTTCCTTTTTGCCTAATTCCTTAGCTTGAGGCTCACTTAACCCGACATAGCTAATTTCGGGATGAGTAAAAGCGGCGGCTGGAATACTACGATAATTGATCGTTTTCTCGTTACCGCACATATTTTCTACGGCGATGATACCTTGCCCTGAAGCAGCATGGGCTAACATCATTTTACCATTAGCATCCCCTACCGCCCAAAGATGAGGCACAACTTTACCATCTTTCAATACTTGCATTTTATCGTTAACAGGGATAAAGCCTCTTTCTGTCTCAATTCCAAGATTTTCTAAGCCAAGATTTTTGGTTGCTGGAATTCTTCCCGTTGCTACCAAACAAGCATCAACTTCTAATACTTCAACCACTTCTTTCGTTTTAGCGTCAGTTAACTCAATAGTGACAGGATTGCCTGGGGTTATTTTCGTGGCAAAAACTCCCGTATAAGTTTCGATGTCACGGCTATTGATTAAAACTTTTTCGGCAATTTTAGCAATATCAGGGTCAAAAGTTGGCATTAATTTATCTAAAGCTTCAATCATCGTAATCTCACTACCTAAAGCAGTATAAACATCTGCAAATTCTAAACCAATATAACCACTACCAATAATTGCTATCCATTGGGGTAAAGATTCCAATTTCACCGCTTGATCGCTAGTATAAACGGTTTTGCCGTCAACTTCTACTCCTTTAGGTACAAAAGGAGTTGAGCCGGGGCATAACATAATCTCTTTCGCCGTAATCACTTTTTCACCGTTATCAGTAATTACTCCTACTTTTTGGGATGCTAGAACTTTTCCCCAACCTTTGATAATATCAACTTTTAAACGGGTTAAACTATTGGTTAAATCTGATTTAATTTTGCTCACTAAATTGTTAGCATGATTAGCAATGAGTTGGCGATCGAAAGTAACACTTCCAACATTAACTCCCATACTTTCTAAATGCTCATTATGAGATAATTCTCTAACCTTACCAGATGCCGCTAATAAGGCTTTAGAAGGAATACAACCACGATTAACGCAAGTGCCTCCCATATCACCAGCTTCGATGATAGCGATTTTTAAACCCAATTTTACAGCATGAAGGGCGGCACCATGACCACCAACACCAGCACCAATAATGACTAAATCATAATCAAACTTTTTACTCATAATATTTCTACGTTAAAATTTTTCAGGCAGATAACTTTTCTATTTTAAAGTTGATGGGATGTTTCAGGCAAAATAATTGTGACAATGTTTGTCCAAGTTTTTAGGAGCGGTTGTATAATAATAATTTTCTTATTTTGAGGGAAAATAAACCCATGAAATTACAAGATTTAAAACCACAACTGTTAAGTTTAACTCCTGATAGGTTCTCTTTCCTCTTAACTCTTTCCTGTTTCCTCTTCCCTTTTGTTTTCCTTTACCTGGCAACTTAAATGCTTTCCTAGCTTAATTGGGAAAATAAAGGATAAATCCCTTACTACGAATTATAATAAGGAATAAATCTTTGATGATAAACAGCAAAATTGTTATTTTAAATGTTGTTAAGATTCAACTTTGACACCACGCCAAAAAGCGACATAATTTTTAATATTAGAGGCTTTTTCTTTGGGATTAGGATAATACCAGGCGGCATCTTTATTTTCTTGTCCATTAACTATAATATTATAATAACTAGCAACACCTTTCCATGAACAAGTTGTATGGGTATCACTAGGTTGAAAATATTCTTGATTAATAGCATTTTCGGGAAAATAATAATTTCCTTCCACCTTTTGACAATCATCACTTTCGGCGATGACGACACCATTCCAAATTGCTTTTGCCATAATTTTAAAAATTGATAAATAAGTTATTAATGATCAAATTATACTAAGATCTGAGTAATAATAAAATTTAAGTTTAATGGGTGAATCAATCGCAACACTCATAATATAATTATCAAGAAGATTCCATGTTTGAAAATGCCAATTATCATCTTTTTTTTGCCGATGGTTTTCCTTAACTAACTTGATGGGTTGATTATCTTTATTTAGCCCGAAACAAATACTATCTAATCCTCCAGATAATCCTTCTCCAATAGCTTTTAAATAGGCTTCTTTTATTGTCCATAATTTAAAAAAATATTCAGCTTTTTTGCTAGATTCTAAATTAATAAGATAGTCAAATTCATCATGACAAAAATAACGTTTAGCAATATTTTCTACCCGTACTTTTTCATCAATTTTTTCTAAATCGATACCAACGTTATATTTACTGATAGCATAAACAGCATAATTATTTTTATGGGAAAGATTAAACTTAATATTCGATAGAATTTTCTGATCTAATAATGGTTTTCCTTTGGAACTATAAGTAAAACAAATTTCATCGGGTTTTATGGTTAAATATTGGCTTAAAATTATTCTTAAATATCCCCTATAAATGATAAAATATTCTTTTAAAGACTTTGAAGAAAATCGATTAATTCTTTCCTGTTCATCAGGAGATAAAATTTCTTGAAAATTATAGATATTGTGACGATAACTTTCGATTTCAATCATCCAAATATGAATATCATTATTACTTAAACTTAAATTTTGAGGGGGATATTGCCACATAAATTAGATAGTCTTAAAAAAAATTATCAAACTAGAAAATTAAAAAAAACCTTGATTTTTATTATAATTTTACCTTTGAATCTTTGTGCCTTTGCGCCATGAGCGCCTTTGCGAGAAAAAAATTATAGATTAAATCAACAACATCAGAAAACTAATCAAATTATAATGGTAAAATTACAAGACATAAATGAGCATAAATTATTAGCAATAATCAGTAAATATTGTGATCAAGAAAAAATTGGTGACGATGGTGCTATCCTTGACATTACCATTGGAAAAAAATTAGTAGTAAGTACCGATATTTTAGTAGAAAATGTCCACTTTAGTGAGGGTACAACTCCTCCTCATTCTATCGGCTATCGTGCCGCTGCCGCTAATTTGTCAGACTTGGCCGCTATGAATGCAACACCGATCGCCCTTACCGTTGGTTTATCCTTAAGAAAAGAAGTAGAAACGTCATGGATAGAATCAGTTTATCAAGGTATCCAAGATTGTCTTGCTAAATACAATAGTCAAATTGTTGGTGGTGATATTACAAGATCGATAGTAAATACGATCGCCGTTACCGCATTAGGAGAAGTAAAGGAAAATGAAATCATCTATCGACATACGGCTAAAGTAGGAGATGTAATTGTAATAACAGGCCTTCATGGATTATCAAAGGCGGGGCTAGAAATCTTACTCTATCCCGAAAAATACAGTCATATAACTGAAGAAACAAGAAAAAAGGTTATTTTTGCCCATCAATACCCACAACCACGTTTAGATGTGGTTAAAACTGTAAAAAATATTAAACCATTCCCAGTGGTTACAGGCATGGATAGCAGTGATGGATTAGCGGATGCTATTATTCAAATTTGTCAAATGAGTGATAAAGGTGCAACAATCAATCGACGAAAACTTCGCCTTCCTTCAGTAATCCAAGAAATAACTGATGATGAAACAGCCTTAAATTGGGTATTATATGGAGGGGAGGACTTTGAATTAGTGTTATGTATGAATAAGAAAGCCGCACAATATTTACAATTAAAATTAGGGAAAAATTGCCATATTATAGGTGAAATTAGTGCATTATCTGAGATACAATTAATTGATCCTGAAAATGTCTATCCCAAACTTTTGTTGAATCAAAGGAAAACTTTTCAGCATTTTTAGCTATACTAATCTATAGCCTCTAGTTATTAATTTATCTACTCCCTATAATCTTTAAGTGTCAGTCAAATCATGATTAAAATTTTAGTTGTTGATGATAATCATACTCCCCGAGAAGTGATCTGCGAAGCACTGAAGCAATTTAATATTCAGGTAAAAGAAGCCGTAAACGGAGTAGAAGCCATCAAAATTTTAGAAGAAGAAGAATTTAATCTTGTTATTACAGATGTAGTTATGCCTGAAATGAATGGCTATGAATTATGTCGTTGGATAAAAACTAATCCCGCCACAGAAAAAGTACCTGTAATTATTTGCTCGACAAAAGGAGAAGATTTTGATATTCACTGGGCAACAAAACAAGGGGCAGATGCTTATATTATCAAGCCTTTTAAAACAATGGAATTACTCAAAACCATCAAATATTTACTCAAACATAACGTTTAAATAATTAATAATGGGGAATAAGAAATGAGGAATTACGAGGCAAGATGCCTGTCTCACAAGAAATTAGGAATTAGCAAGGGGTTTAAACCCTTTGTTAGGAATTAGGAATAACAAATCACAAGTAACAAATCACAAATCACAAATCACCCTATCTCCTCTTTTTTCCCTATTACTAAAAAACTTTCAATTTAATTTTTCATGAATAATATAACTGTAATTGGTGGAGGTATAGCAGGAACTGAAACTGCATGGCAAATTGCCCAAGCTGGTATCCCTGTTGACTTATACGAAATGCGCCCTGTAGTTAAAAGTCCTGCTCACCATAGTGAAGAATTAGCAGAATTAGTTTGTAGTAATTCCTTTGGGGCAGATGCTACTGATAGAGCGGCCGGTTTATTGCACGAAGAATTACGCCGTCTTAACTCTATTATAATTCATACAGCTGATAGCCATCGTGTACCCGCTGGAGGGGCTTTAGCGGTGGATAGAGGTATTTTTAGTCAAAATTTAACTCAAACCCTTGCTAATCATCCTTTAATTACCCTTAGGCGAGAAGAAATTAAGGCTATACCAGTAGAAGGAATTGTAGTATTAGCAACAGGTCCTTTGACAAGCCCCCCCTTAGCCCAAGAATTGCAAAATTTGACAGGTATGGATTACCTTAACTTTTTTGATGCGGCTAGTCCTATAGTTGTGGGAGAATCGATTAATAAAGATATTGCCTTTCTAGCGTCTCGTTATGATAAAGGCGAAGCAGCTTATTTCAATTGCCCCATGAATAAAGAACAATATTGGCATTTTTGGCAAGAATTACGTCAGGCACAACAAGCGGAATTAAAAGATTTTGAGCGAGAAAATGCCAAGTTTTTTGAAGCCTGTTTACCCATTGAAGAATTAGCACAACGGGGGGAAGAAACCATGAGATATGGTCCTTTGAAACCCATTGGATTATTTGATGCTCGTTTAGGAGATTTTAAAGAGAATAAAGTAAACGGCCTTATGGTGTAGTACAGTTACGACAAGAAGATAAAGCAGGACAGTTATGGAATATGGTGGGCTTTCAAACAAACTTAAAATGGGGTGAACAACAAAGGGTATTTAGGATGATTCCGGGTTTAGAAAATGCTGAATTTGTGCGGATGGGAGTTATGCACCAAAATACTTTTTTAAATGCTCCTCAATTATTAAAAAACACTCTACAGTTTAAATATCGAGATACATTGTTAGCGGCAGGGCAAATTATCGGCACGGAAGGTTATACCGCAGCAGCCGCTGGAGGTTGGTTAGCCGGTACAAATGCGGCGAGAATCGCTCAAAATAAAGAGCCTTTAACCTTACCCAACGTCACCATGATGGGGGCTTTATTTGAGTTTATCAGTACAGCAGACGCTAAACATTTTCAACCCATGCCTCCCAATTTTGGCATTATTCCAGCTTTTTCTGAGAAAATACGCAATAAACGAGAACGTTATCAAGCCTACGCCGAAAGATCATTAAATGCTTTGGCACTCATCCGTTAAATCAAAGATTGTAATGAAGGATTCTTCCCCCATTAACCCATCTTGAACTGAAGTTAAAGGCTTATAGCGAACGTTATCTCAAGATATAGTCATTTCAAATAAGAATGAAATAATGTTTTTGAAAGTTATAGTTCCATTAAAACACTATCTGGTGGGTATTGTTCCCTACAAAATTTATTTAATTGTAACAACCTAAATTGAAATTACTATAACTTCAACTTTTCCCCAAATAAGAGCATCTTAATGATTAATTACTAATTTCGACATTTAAAAGATAGGCATATTCCTCATCTCTATTCATCTCCCTATCCTCTCATTTCTGATTATTGACAAAGTTCTTCGCCACGGCGATATAATTCACGAGCGTAATCTGTCCATGTTCCTTGCCCCCAATAACGAAAACAGCTTGTTTGTAATAAGAGATTATAAAGTAAGGCTTCTTGATAATCAGGGCGTTGTGTTACTGTGGGATCTTCTGCTACTAGGCGATCGTATTTTTGATGAAACATTGCACTTAATTTATTCATTGGTTCGAGGACATTTTCATAACCCTTTACCCAACTTAAATCATTTGTCCATGATGCACCATCCATGTGGAATTGATGATCATTTTGATTAAGATGGGCGATCGCCACTTCGACATTAGCGGGGGTAATATTATTGCCAACTATTGCCCAAATTTTATGTTGCCCAATGGGTTGACACAAAGGATAATCTTCAGGGTTAATACCACTAGCTTCGATTAATTCAAGATATTCTGTACCATTAAAACCAACGACATCGCTACCATTTTTGAGATCATACCAAAGAGGTTGGAAACCACGAGGAAACTCATTCATCATCACCCCACCATTTTCACCATCAGCAATTTGACTAACGCAAGAGGGTATAGAAATACCATTAATTTCTTGTCTTTCGAGAGTTTTAGCTTCATGATAAGGTTGCATTTGTGCGACTAATTTAGTATCTGAGCCTTGGGTTTTGATGAGGGCAGTTATACTAATGGTTTCTCCTCTGGAATTTTGAGCCATTAAGCGATTAGGTATATATTTTTGTCTATGTTCTAGCCCTGAACCATCGATTTTTTCTACAGTATGTTCTTGAACTAATAACCAACGATAACCACAATCTTTGAGGGCTTTTATGTACTCATAGAGGGTGTCAGGATGGTTAGGAAGGTGCATTTCAGGGGGGGAAAAACCCTTAACCCGTGAAAGGGCTTCCTCCCCAAACAGAGAAGCAAAATGATGTTGCCATGCTTGAATTTGTAATTTTAAATCGGGAATGGGAGTAGAAGGTGCTACGGCATGAGACCACATTGTACCCAACCATTCTACATAAGGGTGATATTGAGAATTACAGGCAATCTTTTTGAGGTTATCAATAATATCATTACGTCCCATTTGCTGTAAACCCCAAAGCAAATTACCTGAATAATCTAGCATAATGCGAGGATTACAACCATCGGCGACTAATTGAGGGATAAATTCACCCATACGACTATAACACCAAGCAAAAACACCGGCATTGTGATTATCACCGTCACCTTGATGGTTAAACATATGCTCTAAATTGGAGATTAAGGCACCATTTTCTCCTGCTGGAATAGTTGGTTGGTGCATATGTAAAGCACAGGCAAAACCAGATTTTATTTGCTCTAATTTGAGGTTAGTATTAGGTAAATATACTTGGTTATTATGGTTAACTAAGGTGGATATTTTAGCTTCATTACCGCTTATAGGAGGAAGATTTGCCGTAGATGAGACAAAAGTTTTCGATTCTGCTGTTGCAATCATAAATATTTTCTTTCGTGAGGGAATTAAGTAAAGAGATTAATTTTAGTTTTAATCATCTTTTTTTAGCTTTATTTTACCTTATATTTAATCAACATTTTTTTTACAGCACTTTTCACATGAATAACCCACATTTTTTCTTTCTCAAAGAATTAAATTTAGTAAATAATTGTCGAAAATCAATTTTAATAATGTTTAAGTGAATTCTCTCCTAGTCTCCCTATGGGATTCTCACCTTCACCGACAATTTTATGTCGAACTCAGGTTAATTAGTAGTGCTATAGCACTTTGGCGATCGCATTTTGTCAAAAAATTTTATATCGGAATTTATCGAAATATTTAGTTATTATTTTTCTCTGGAATAAGGGTTAATCCTTAATTAAATTTATTTAATTCTATCTGCATTAAATTCTCTACTTCAGAATATTCCGATAGTATTTGAGAAATTAAAACTGTTGCATTTTGTATGTCTTTGTTAAGACTATAATGTTCGACTTCTTTGGCTAATTCTGCTAATTTCATCGCTCCTAAACTTGCACTACTAGATTTAAGAGTATGAGCATTTATTTTCATTTCTTGTAAGTTTTCAACTTCTAAAGCATTAAGTAAACCTTGTATTAACTTTGGGCTATCATCTAAGTAAGCATTGATTAAGTCGGGAAAAACTTCGTAAAAATCGTCCTCCCCTATCATCTCTCTTAATTCAGCAATTACTTTTGAGTCTAGTTGATCCATATTTTTTGGGGAGTCTAATTTTATATCTTTATTAATAATTATGTCGGAAACTGAGTTAGTTTTTTTCAAATTTTTTAATTTTTGTACAAGGCTTTCGACTCTTACCGGTTTTGATAAGTAATCATCCATCCCCGCCGCTAAACAAATTTCTCGATCTCCTTCCATAGCATTAGCCGTCATAGCTATAATATAAGGAGGCTCACCGTGAAAGTTACTATAAGGAGTATGCCAAAGAGTACGAATTTGACGAGTAGTAGTTAAACCATCCATTTCAGGCATTTGTACATCCATAAGAATCAAATCATAAGACTGACGACGGAGAGTTTCTAGCACTTCTAAACCGTTGGCAACGACATCGGCACGATAACCTAAACGTTTGAGAATATTAGTAATAACTTTTTGATTGACGATATTATCTTCAGCGATGAGAATTTTTAGGGGTGCAATACTAGCAATATTATCAAAAGTGGAAGTAGTAGTAAAAGACTGAAAAGAATTAAATGTATGTTTGTGAGAACAAACCTTGACTAAGATATCCGATAATAGAGATTGTTTCAGAGGCTTGGTAAGAGTAGCATTCCAATCTACTTGTTTAATATAATCCTGTATTTCTCCATGACCAATAGAACTTAATAAAATCAAAGGTAAATTTTTATAATCTGATAATAAACGAATTTGTTTCCCTAAGGCAACTCCATCCATAGAAGGCATTTGCATATCTAAAATAGCTAAATCTAAGGGTTGTTGATTTTTAAGCATTGATAAGGCTTCTTTACCTGATGAAGTTACAATACTTTCCATACCCAAGTTATTACATTGAATCATTAAAACTTGACGATTAGTTTCATTATCATCGACAATCAAAACTTTTTTATTGCATAAAATTTCAGGAGAAGATGATTTACTAGTCATTAAAAGATTAGAAATGCGAGTTTTCATGGTAAAACAAAATATTGAGCCACTATCTTTTAACGTAGAAGAAATATTCCAGTCACAAGGATAATTTCCTGCAATTTCCCCTTTACTTTCAACCCACATTTCTCCCCCCATCATTTCGACTAAACGCTGACAAATAGCTAATCCTAATCCAGTGCCGCCATAATTACGAGTTGTAGAAGCATCTACCTGAGAAAAAGGTTTAAAAAGTCTATCCATGCGACTAGCCGGAATACCGATGCCTGTATCTTTAACCGTGAAAACAAGCTCATATTCAGTGACATTATTATTAATAATATGAGTTTGAGAAATACCTACAGATACAATAACCTCGCCTTTTTTAGTGAATTTAATCGCATTACTAATTAAATTAACCAAAATTTGTCGTAAACGAGTCATATCACCACTAATAGAGGCAGGAATATCTTGGGCAATAAAGTAAATTAATTCTATATTTTTACTGATAGCCTTTGGTGCTAATAAATCTAAAGATTCTTCCACCACCGTATAGAGAGAAAAAGGTTGATATTCCAACTCTAATTTTCCTGATTCTATTTTAGAAAAATCGAGAATATCATTAATAATCGTCAATAAACTATCACCGCTAGTGCGAATAATCTCCGCAAACTCTTTTTGTTCAACATTTAAGGGAGTATCTAATAATAACCCCGTCATGCCAATAACCGCATTCATCGGAGTGCGTATTTCGTGACTCATAGTAGCCAAAAATTCACTTTTAGCCTGATTAGCCGCCTCAGCTTCCTGTTTTGCCAATTGTAACTGTTGTTCGACTTTTACTTTATCGCTAATATCAGTAATTGTACCGACTAAACGATAAGCCTTTCCGTTGGCATCATTATCTCGTTTTCCTTTTGCTAAAACCCAAATATATTCACCATTATAATGTTGCAATCTATGGATATTTTGATATAGTTTTCCCTCGTTAGATAGAGAAAAGTGAATATCTTGTAAATGTTTTTCTAAGTCATCTTCATGAATTTTATGTAACCAAGTATCAATATTGGATGGTAAAGGATTATTTTCATAACCAATAATTCGCATCCACGCCGGAGAATAATAGACTTCATTAGTGTTTAAATTCCAATCCCAGATGCCATCATTAGTGCCTGAAACTGCCAATTCATAACGCTCATCTTTTTCTCGTAATAATTTTTCTATTTCTTTTTTTTCTTCTATTTTCGCTTCTAATTGTTGAGCATTTAAAATTAATTCATTTGTTCTTTCTTTAACTTTCGCTTCTAAGGTTTTTCTTGCCTCCTTTAGCTGTCTAAATTTTTCTTGTAAAGCTAAAATCATTAACTGATAATTTTCCGCCAATTTTTCTAATTCGATAATACTTGTTTTCTGCCAAACAAAATCTTGATTATCAATAATTTTATCAGGTAAATTGCTAGTGATATTTGCTAAATTATTTAAAGGTTTAACGATGTTTTTACTAACCTTATCAGCTAAGAAAAAAGCAACAATAGTGATCAAAAAGAGAATACTTAAAGAATTAATATAATCTTTTTGTAATTTTTGAATAAAAGGCTCTGTTTTAATTTTTACAAAAATTGTCCAAGGAATTTCTGCACTAATAACTACTTTTTTTACATAAAATGATTGACTCCATCTAGTCATAATGGCCATTCCAGTTTTAATCGGTAGCCACTGATAAACATTATTTTTTAAAGTGCGTATTTCCTTATTGGTAGAATCAAGATCTATTTTTTGAACTGTTAAATTATTAGTAGCAATAATCTTATTTTTACTATCTAAAATAAAGATATTCGTATAATCATTAATCCTATCTAAATTTAAAAAAGTACTTATTTGTTTTGTAGCCAAAGAAGCAGAAACAAAACCATTCCATTGATTATTTTGAATAATAGGATAAATAAAGGTAACATAATTTTCATTAATAAATTTATCTTGATGAACATCTATAAAAAGTAGTTTTTGACTTTTTTTAGCCTTATTAAATTCATCTAAACCATTAGAATGTAAATCAATAATTGATTTTCCTAGTACATTACTATCAGGATAACTAGCAATAATAAATCCTTCTTGATCAATAACATAGACATCTTGAAAATCGTTAAATATATTGACAATACTAGCTAATTTATTTTCTAAAATTTTCTTATTATCATTCTTAATAGAAGCTATTTCTTGTAAAGATTTTCGATGAATGTCATACCAATATATAATATCTGACTGTAATGTTTCTACCTTAGTTTCTAATTCCGAGATAATTTTAAGATCAATATCATTAATTTGTCTATAAATACTAAAAATAGTGATAGTAAGGGTAGTAATTAAAATAAAACTAATAAACAAATTAAAAAGATTTTGTTGAAAAGATAAAACTATTTTTTTATTCTCTTTTCTTAGAAAGTTATGTAGGGGAGAATAACTAATAATTAAAGTAGCAATTAAAGCATTCAAAACACTATTTATCGATTGTTTTAAAACAATTAAAATAACTCCTAATAAAGAAACTTTAAGAATAAATAAGTATAAAAATATAACAACAGGAATACCAATAAATAACCAATAAACAATATTAATTAAAACTAAATTTTGACTCTTTCTCTGCCAAAAATAGTTAACTAAAATAGCCTCAAGAGTATATACAATTATTGCATAAGGGTGTCCCCAGAGAAAAAAAGTACAAATACTGCTAATAAACCCTGTAATTCCTCCCCATAAACTACCATAAAAATAACTGACTATCCAGACAAAAATTGCTCCGAAAATGAAATCTACACCGAAAAATAAAGGTAGTTTAAAATAGTTACCTAAATAGGAAAAAATAATTAAAATAAATAATGAAAAATCAACAACTTTTGTTTTACTTTTCATGGTTGATGGAAAAATTACATAATTAACAATAAATAATTAAATACTAGAGATTTTTTGATGATAATGGATTAAGTGGAGAAAACAAAAATAATGTAAAACACAAATATTTAGGCTCTTGATGAGTTAGTATGCTAATATTAGTAAAAAAAAGAAAAAAGGGTAAAGGGAAGAGGGAAATATCAAATATTAAATTATGTTTTTTGATTTTTTGAATTGTCTAAACTTTAAAGATTAAATATCCTATCAATTATTTAATAATAATTAAGCATACTATCTACGGAAGAACTAATATTAATTACTTAGTGGTTAATCTCTATTTTAAATTACGTTGTTAACAATCCCATAATACCTTAAGGAACCGTCTAAAATTATTGGGCAGAAGAAGTAATAGCTAATAGGTTTTAGGCACAACAGGCAATATCTCTAGGGTACAATTTTTCTAATTCTTAACAAAGGGTTTAAACTTCTTGCTAATTTATCATTTCAAATTCCCGATTATTGATTACTCCAGTGCCATGTAGTGATACCACCTTGAGCATCAATGAGGGTAACACCTTTTTCCTTTAAAATATCTCGAATTTGATCGCTTTGTTGATAATTTTTAGCCTTACGAGCATCTAATCGTTGTGCAATTAAAGCCTCAATTTCAGCCTCAGAGATAGAGTTAGGAGAATTTGGAGTCTCGTTAAAATCAGCTTCTAAACCGAAAACTTGAGCTAAATGAACCAAAGTATGCCATTTATCTCCTAATTCCGTGATAGATTGACTGGTTTTACCCTGATGAGTTAATAAATTACCTTCCTTACGCAACTCTTTTGCTAATTCAAATAAAATAGCCAACCCAGCTGCAAAATTAAAATCATGATCAACAGCTTGACAAAAGTGATCTTGAACTGATTTAATAAAACTAGGATGGGTTTTTGCTGTCAAATTTAGCTTTTCTCTGTGTTTAATTCCAAAAAGTAAACCATCAGCTAAAGTATGCCAACCATTAGTTACAGCTTCCATAGCATCATCTGTGAAGTCAAGAGGTTTACGATAATTAGCTTGAAGAATAAAAAGACGGATAGCCATAGGGTGATATTTTGCTAATAAATCCCGAATAGTGATGAAATTTCCGAGAGATTTAGACATTTTTTCACCGTCAACTTTCACCATGCCATTATGTAACCAATAACGAGCTAAAGGTTTACCAGTAACGGCTTCAGATTGAGCGATTTCGTTTTCGTGGTGAGGAAAAATTAAATCATTACCGCCGACATGAATATCAATAGTTTCTCCTAACATTTCCTTAACCATCGCCGAACATTCAATATGCCAACCAGGGCGACCTTTGCCCCAAGGAGATTCAAAACTAGGCTCATCGGGTTTAGCAGATTTCCACAAAGCAAAATCAAAGGGTTGTTGTTTGATGGATTCAGTTTGATTAAGTCTGCCACTAGCATCAGTTTGTAAATCTTCTAACTTACGCCCTGATAACTTACCATAATCTTGAAACTTGTTTACAGAATAATAAACATCACCTTGAGTAGAATAAGCATAACCTTTTTGTTCCAGTTTGCCAATTAATTTTTTAATGCCGTCAAGGGTATGAGTTGCACGGGGGTAAGCATCGGCTGGTTTAACATTTAACCTTTGCATATCCTCAAAATAAGCCTTAATAAAACGCTCAGAAACTGATTCCATAGTGGTATTTTCCTGCCTTGCACGATTAAGGATTTTATCGTCAATATCAGTAAAATTTTGAATATATTTAACTTGATAACCTCTCCAAGTCAAATAACGTCTTACTACATCCCAAGTAATACAAGTACGAGCATGGCCTAAATGACAATAATCATAAGCAGTAATGCCACAGCAATACATTTTAATTTTGTAAGGATTAAGGGGGGTAAAAATTTCTTCTTGATTAGTGAGAGTGTTGTATAAAGTTAAATTCATTGAAAGCAGTTAAAAGTTGGCAGTTAACAATTAATTTTGTGAAAGAGACTAAATGCTTGTAATTCTTAATTTCTAATCTATTCAATCTAATTATTTTAATTGTTCATTGTTCATTGTTCATTGTCAATTATTTATTAATTGTTTGTGTGGGAGTCGATTCTTGTGGTTTTTGTATTTCCATCATTCTTTGTTGTTGTTGTCGTTTAAAATCTTGGGCTGCGGAGTCAATATTACGGTTAGCATCTTCAGCAAAGTCTGCACTATTACGACTATTAAAAAAGTTGGCATTGTGAATTAAATCTAAAGGATTAATACCATCACCATAGAGAGGATTTTTTTCGTTACTTTGAAAAGGTTGTTGTGGAGGATTATTGAGACTTTGCGCATTCACTGAGTTATTCGTTATAGTGATTAAACTTAAACTAATGATGAAACTTGATAAAATTTTTGAATGGGTAATATTTTTCATAAGATTGATATATCCAAATTATTGATAGTTATGACGAGAGATAATGCTTATGGGTTTCCCAATTTCTTTGTCTAGCTTAGAAGACAAAATTTATGGTATAAAACTTAATTTTCTTTGCGCCTTTGCGTCTTTGCGAGAAATATTCTTACGTTAATTTTATCATAAAATATAGCAATTATCTTCACTTATGGAGTCCTATTTTTTTTACTTTGTATTTAAGTCATGGTTAAAATATCAGCTTTATACAAGGCTATATTTGGATGGTTATCACCAAAAATATCACTGAGTATCTTGATGGCTTCATTATATAACCTCTGTCCTTGATCGTAATTACCACAACATAAATAAATAGCACCTAAAGCCGCCTTTGGTTTTGCTAATTCTTGATGTTGATGATGATAATAATATTCGAGAATTGCGATCGCCTTTTGATCTAAAATTTGTGCTTCTTGATATTTTCCTTGTCTTGCTAAAACATTTCCTTGCCCTACTTTACTCGATGCTAATAAAGGATGACTATTGTCTTTTCCTCCCATTACCCCGTTATTAGCATAAGTTAGAAAAGAAGAGGATATGATTTTTTCTGCTTCCAAATAATAACCTAATGCTTTTTCAAAATGATTTTGTGCAGACATGACATCTCCTAAACCATTTAAACTATTAGCAAGTTCTAAGTTTTCGGATTTTCTTAATTTGATCACAATTCTAACCCTCTTTTGTCAAACTCCGCAAACACTTGCAATTTATAGATTCTGCAACTGTTGTAGATCAATCGATCGAGGTCATATTTAATAATATGAAATAA